>PCXC01000017.1 GCA_002796345.1 Deltaproteobacteria bacterium CG11_big_fil_rev_8_21_14_0_20_42_23
TAAATTAATCCCGGAAGAAGTGAGCAAATCTGACATACAGTCCATCATCGGCGAAATCATCCGCATGCGCATTTCAAACCCAAAAACGCTGCAAATGGCTCAAGGTGATTTCAGCACCTATTTCGCTGCGAATGAAAGAGAAGAAGCACAAAAGTTCCAAAGCATTCTCGCCATTCAAACATCTCTTGGAGCTACAGTAGCCAGCATAGCTGGTATGTATTTCTTCATGGTCAAACCACAAATGAAGCTCATGCGTGAAACAATGGAAAGACAGATGAAAATTGCCGAAGAACAAATGCAACTCATGCGTCAATCAGTAGAAGCACAAAATAAACAGGTGAAAATTACTGATTTTGCAAAAGATCTTGTGGAAGTAATGCGAGAAAAACTGAAAGCTGATCCCAATTTCGATGTGCTAGGCCGCGATAAAGAAGCTGTTGATCTTTTAAATGCCCTCGCACGAGGTGAAGGACTTGGGCAAAACGCATTGCTTGTTGGTGAAACGGGTGTTGGTAAAAAATTAGTTACCTATAAAGCTGCTCTCTTAATTGCCGCAAACGATCCAAGAGTTCCTCCTGAACTAAAAACCTCTGCCATCTGGGAAGTAAACAACACACAATTTTTAGCTGGCACAATGTATAGAGGTTCATTCACAGATAAACTTGCAGTTGTTGAAGCCGAAATGGAAAAAGGAAACGTTCCTTACATTCCTGAACTTGGGAAAATGATGAACGCAGGCTCAACAAGTGAAGGTGATGCAGAATCACTAAAAACCCAATTACTAGAAATGCTTCAACGAGATCGCTCGCGTTTTATCGGTGACTTAAAACCAGACACATTAGAAATGATTATTCAAGGAGCAGATGATTATGACAGGCGTTTCCAAGAAGTAAGAATTTTTCACATGATTCCAAGCTCAATTTTAGAATCTTTACAAAAACAAGAAAGTATAAAACTTGAGACAAATAAAAATGTCACCTTCACTCCTGAAACCATAGAAGCAGCCGCTCGACTTGGGATTTATTACAGAAAACGAAGTGGTTCTGCACTATACGATGCCGCAAAAGGCGCCCTTGCTGATGCTGTTGATCAAGCCAGACAAGGCACTGAGCGAAGTACATCTGTAACCGTTACCGTTGAGCACGTTATAGCTGGTATCGCGAACAAGAGGAGTATTGCCGTTGATGTTATCGATCGAGAGGCTGGCCGTGAGCTCTTTAATACAGATGTCAAAATTGATTTAGAACACTCCCATATCTCACTTCCTTTTTGGGGAGGAAGTGCTGAAGAACAAAAAACAAGAACTCAAAGCAATTCTCCAAAAGCTAGACTTGAAGGAGTAAGACAACAGGTAAAAGAAATAATGCTTTACTCAGGAGATGAATTAAAACCTGCAGAGCTTCATGCTTTTAGCAGAACTATTCTGGGCCTTTGGGAAGAGTTACCTGAAAACGAAAAAAACATTTACAGAAAATCAGATGCTCCACTTGCCGAAAAACCTGGTCTCGTTCCAGAAAACTTTATTCGCCTTCGATTGCAACAAGCTGAAACAATGGCACTTGTACAGGCAAGCATCTCTCCTCTTCACGTAGCACAAGATATTGCTGTTAAAGAAGCTTTTAGAAATAAGAAAGCTCATGGAGATATAACAGGACCAGTCGGAGATGGTGGAATCATAGCTTTACGTAAAAGGATTCAGACACAACTTCATGATGAAGGGATCACAAAAGGAATAACAGATAAAAGAACAAGAATACAAATTGAACGTTATGCCCTTTCGATTGCTACTGATCGAACGTATTTGAAGAATACTGAGCCGCTTAGCGATGGAAAACTTGGCCCAAAAACCCTCGATCATATCAGAAACATTGCTTCAAGATCTGGTGGGGTTGCAAGTGCACTCAAGGCAAGGAAAGCAGAAAAAGCAAAAGCCGCTAAAAGAGAAGTACTTGAACGTGCGAAAAGTAGCAGAAGAGCATCTAGCCCAGTAAGATAATCGGGCTGAAGAAAGAGGTTATTATGCATAGCGCTGGAGAAAGAGGAAAAGTGGCATTAGAAAAACCAATTTACCCAACTCAAGAAATTGATGGCGTCGATGTTGTCTCTGAAGGTTCTTACAAAGGAGAAGTTACTGGTCTTTGTAACGGCATGAATGGCACGCATCGCATTGCGGGAATAGAATACACACGCGAAGAAGCGGAAGCAAAACGTGCTGACTGGAATTTAGCAAAAGGTCAATTCCATCTTGACGCTCAAAGCAGAAAACCTGGTGTTTATTGTATGTACTATCAAAACGAAGCCATCGTCGATGAGGCTTTAGAAAATCAACACTGCACCGATCACTTTGGCTGGCTTGATTATGCTCACTCGTGGATCGATGAACTTCCTTTTGTTCCAGAATCAAGCTGTGATTTGGAAGAACGACGACTAAAAACCTTTATTCATGGTGAACCCAGTTTCGCAGAAAAATCTATTGACTCTCTCATTGCAGGTGCTGGATTTACAATAGCAGGGATTGGAATAGGTTCTTTAGTAAGCAATAGAGTACGATCTAAAGTTTTCGAAATCGGAGGAAGAATAATCAGCTCTATTACAAATCGCTTTCCAGGTGGAGGAACCCCTCCAAGTACTGGGGGAGCTGGATCAACATCAAACACATCCGATGATACAAGCAAACCCACAGAAGCCGCGCGTAAAATGATCCAACACACCATGCCACTCGAATGGATGCGCCAAGTGTTGAACCAACAAACCATGCTTCAAGTGGGCGGAGCAACTGTTGCAGCTGGTGCCGTTGTTGCGGCATCAAAAACACCAACGTTTATGCAACTACTTCGTTTTCTTCCACAGTATGTTGGAATGCGTGGAGCTTCTCTTGCCGCAGTGCCAGCAGGAGCACTTCTGATGACGGTATCTGGCAGACATGCAGAAGAACAATCAAACCCATTCGTTCCCGATGCTATTTAGTTTGGCAGACAATGAAGAGGAAATTGTTACCATCATCCTATTGTCCTATCCCTCAAAATGAATCGACTAAAAAATAGTTGATATCGACTATTTTTTAGCTTCAAACTCAGCCAACATCTCTTCAAGCAGCGGAAGTGAAACGCCGACAACATTACTTTTATTTCCGTGAAGCGTTTTCACAAAATTGTGATCATCTTGAATTCCATAGCCGCCCGCTTTTTCTTTCCACAAGCCGCTTTGCACATATTCACTTATTTCTTTTTCAGACAATGTTCGAAATTCAACTTCCGATATTTCTGAGCGTGTTATCAAGGTTTGAAATGTTTTATCATCTGCACGGCGTAGAGAAAGAGCTGTGATCACTTCGTGCATTCTTCCGGAAAGTTTTCTCATCATCAAAAATGCATCATCGGCAGACGCAGGTTTTCCAAGCACTTCCTCTTCACACACCACAACAGTATCTGCAGTTAAAATAAAATCGACAGCAAAATCTTGAGTGATTTTTTTTGATTTTTCCTCTGCAAGACGCATGGCATAAGCTTTTGGGGTCTCATCATTTTTTTTGCTTTCATCAATGCGCGAGGAAATGTGCACTAAATCATAACCCGCATCTTCCAATATTTTTTTCCTTGCTTGTGATGCACTTGCCAAAAGAACCTTCATTTCATCTCATTTCTCGTTGTGCTGCTTTCTTGACCTTCTTTGCTTTTCACCATAAAGGAAAAGCACACCTTTTTTCAAGGAGGAGTTCAATGAAACGTTTGCTTTGTTTTTTTCTCTTTTTTTTGAGCTCACTTTTTGTTTTTTCTCCTTCGCTGCAAGCACAAACAGAAGCCCATATTAGCATTCCCGTCCACAACATGACCTGCTCCAGCTGTACCGCCACCATAGAAGGAGCTGTTCGTCCACTTGAAGGGGTTAAAACAGTGCAAGCCTCCAAAAAGGAAAAAGCTGTCCTCATTTCTTACGATCCACAAAAAGTATTGGTAGGCCAGCTTTTGCAAGCCATCATCGGAGCAGGTTATACAGCAGGCATGCCGGAAGAACAAAAAAAGTAGCTAAAAACAAGGCTTTTCTTCTTTTTTCACATCTTCAAAATAAGATCTAAACTCCTGAAATAAATAAATTCTTTTTAAACTGTATACAGCACAATGATTCCGCTTTCTTTTTTTGTATTGCATCGCGTTATATCTTCTCATAAGTCTCTACTTTGGCTGATGCTTTTCGATTTTGTACACGGCATACAAAAAGCACGCAACAAAATCACAGTATCGGCGATAAAGGATAGCAAGCTCCACTTGACATTAAGAAGGGATTTTCATGACCTTAGCCCGAATGCCGGCTTTACCACAAGTTCCTGCCTTTTTCAGGCAACATGGGTGGCTGACTACAGCAACTGGGACGTCTCCTCTTCTACCTTTAATAAAAAGCCCGCTCGTTGACGCATATGGTATGACAGATGCGCATATTCTCTTCGATCGCCAAAACCCACATCCTACTTTTGCACTCGCTTTTGCAGCCCAAGCTCCACGAAGAGACTCTGGCCTTTTTGCACATCTAGCTCCACTCATAACACCCCAAGTCGCACCTTCGGGAAACGGCAATTTGCTGCATCTAGCAAGTATTAGAACGCATCCGCATCCACAACCAATAAAACTCTTATATTATGCTTTCGATTTAAAGACTGCTGCACTACTTCCACTTCCTTTTCCCGCTCTTTTGGCCCTGCGTCACAACGGCATTTTCACTTTGCGACAACTTTGTGACCACACCCTAAACCAAGTGCGTCACATGAGCAGACTCAATAACGAGACTCCACCCCTCAGTCCAGATGAATTAGAAGTTCTTGTGAGATATCTTGATTCTCTAGGCCTTGCACTTAGAACTACTTCTTATCCCGAAAATTTTCCCAACGCACCTGAACTAGCCGATGCCGCACACCAACTTCTCAACTTCGAGCGCGTGTATGATTTTGAAATAATAACTTTTTGTGATTTCGCTGAGAAAGAAGGTATCATTGAAGGTCGAGATCTTACTCGGTATCTAACTGCAGCAAGAGCTCTTAGAATCACCTTTGCCACTCCACCTGCTGACTCTCTCGAAACTTTTTCATGTGCAGGAAGTCTTGGAAGAAGGCATTTTTCACCTGAGGTCATTCTAACCCTGAGAAGAAACAAAATTCGCACCCTTAGTGACCTACAACAATTGACTGAACTCGAAGTAAGGGCTCTATTAACCTTAAGTCCTACCGAATTGTGCCAACTTACCGAGCATGCCCGCCAAAATGCATTAGGGAATATGATCATCGCAGAAAGAATTTCTATAAGAACGCCATTCCAATACCGAGTGCCGGAAGCCGATGAAGTTTCCGACTGGTGTGTAGATCGTCAAAATCCCATCACAGGAAGAACATCACGAGCTTTAAGTGGCGGAGTAATAACCGGTCTTTTGCAATCTGGTTACAAACTGAAAGCAGAACTTGCATCTCTTTTGCCTCACGAGCTTGCGCTCATTCCCGGAGTGGGCTTCGGAAGAAATTTGAAACTAGTGCAGAGTGCTCTCGAAAGTGAAGGTCTTTCACTTCGAACACCTACAGATCATGAGACTGCAACGCTTCTAGAAGACCTTATCACTGCCGCAGTTAAAACCCGATTGGCTTCAAGCACTTCTTCCTCTCCTATCAATCCTTATGATGTAGCTGAATTTACGCGATTAACATATGCTAATACGGCTAAAGCCGATACATTTGCTAACACCTTAAGAGAGCAAAACATCACTAATTTGAAAAACATTGATGCAACAGCGCTTGCACTATACATTGCAAGATATCTTTTAACTACACCTCAATATCAAGAGCTTACTCAAGCTACGATTTTTACCACTGATGGTGAAGCACTTATAAAGCCAACTGATTTTTCAGGCTCTCCACAACAAAAGGCACTTTACGAGGCCTTTTTCACAGAAACAAGAGCTCCTAGAGAGACTTTTACCCTTTTGTCTAGATATGAGGAAGATGCAACAAGAGATGCGAGTGTTATTCTTGGAAAAATGTACTCTCTTGGCATGACAGATACCAGTTCCATAGCTGCTGAAAGCCAAGATCACCTTCTCAACCTTGGTGCCGATCTTACTGCAGGACTAAGAAATGATTACACGCCTCAGCCTTCTTGGACCGGTTTTACTCCTCAAGAAATTAAGCTAATCTCTGAAGCTCTTCAAGCAAAAGGGCTCGCTCTTTCAACTCGATATCGCTCAACGGTGCTTCCAGAGCATCTTGATCTCCTCAATGAACTGGCACCTTCTGCTCATCCAGTTCTTCAGATTGTTCCTGGAGATACTGATGATACAAAACCACTCACTCATGTTTTTACCACAGCACGATCAGGTTCTCCTCTCCATATTCTTCCTCCAGAAATAAAAGCTGCATACTATGGAACGGGAAAGACAACAGGTCTCCACGAACTCACCCTCATGCTTCAAATGCTTCCTAACCACACAAAACTTGCTATCACCACGGATCCCTCAGAAGCTGCCATTGATGGGCAAATCAGAATTTATCGAGAGACTGCAGAAGAAGAAACAGACCCCAAGCTAAAAACTAAATTAGAAGCCTTGTACAATCACGCTGTAACTGAACGAAGCAATGTTCTTGCTGCACTCACATCCATCAACTCAAGCGGCTCCATCACCCTTGAACAAGCAAAGTTACTCAGCCTCTTTTTCTACTATGATCGAGAACAGAAAGTTGTCCTCACAGACCTCGACACTTCACTTTCTGCTACAGCTGAAGTAGAAAAAGGGAAATTTACTGGCGATTTCGACATGCAAACCTTGCGGAACACACGCGACGTAGAAGCTGCCTACGTCCCAGGTCTTAACAACGTCATTTGGTTTTCAACTAAAGTGCGTCCCGAAGATTCTAAAGGACCAATTCGTGTCTATATCGCGGGCGCTGGAGGCAAATGGTCGTCCGCTTCTTCAATGGCAAGGCTCATTGAGACAGATGCCGACCGTGGCATTTTCTCAATTACCTTCGACCCCGCTGCTCATGGTATTGCAGGAAGAAATTATCAGTTTGGCCAAGAGTTTGCTTATGACATGGACAGCTACATGGCTTGGCTTCACCAAATTGTCACTCAACTCAACACCTATGGTAAGAGAGTGGTTCTTGTTGGGCGGAGCACAGGAGCTAATACCGCTAGACAATACGCTCACACTTATCCTGGTTCAGCTCTCGCTGTTGTAGCCATGGGAGGTTACACTCCCGAAGTTCTTGATGGCAACATGCAAAAACTTGCTATCAAAGTAGCGGACGGTGAAACAAACTTAAATCCTGTAGGGCTATTAGAGATGGCGCTTCTTGAGGATAACCATCCTTGGTCTACGGGCTTTAACTTTTACAATCGTCCTTTTTCTCCAGATGATCTAGGTGGAACAATCTTAGGTGTTGTGGGTGCGGAAAAAGATGATGAATATCCAGATGGCTTCATCCATGAGCTAGCTGAAGAGGCAAGCCGAAACGGTCAATCATCACTCGCCTTTGAAGGTGCAGTGCAACACAACCCTTATCGTCAAGAACTTATGCCACCCATGACTCCAGAGAGAATGGCCGAGGGACTTGCAATGCTTGATGCTCTTCAGCCTTTTGGAGCTGAAGAAGCGGACCTCCTGACCTTTGCAGCCGCTCTTTTCCAGAATGCCGTTGCTCAAGTAGCTGCGCATGAAATAAACCGTTTTATACACGATGCCGCATCTGGAGAGAACTACACACCAACACAACAATCACTTAATGCCTATGCAATTGTTTCTGATAACAAAAGGCGAGCACTCCTAAAAAGGCTATCTGTAGCAGAAAGTACATTGACGAAGCTGGAAAAAAATCAAAAAACACCGGTGGACAAGCTTGAAAAAGCGCAAGCTGAGCTCGAGCTTCAACAAAGGACACTTGCAAACTTCGATGCGGAATACCAAACAAACTTAAGGCTCATCGCTGGGTGGAGTGCTTATGTCGACCGAAGAGCAGAAGAGAATGATGTAGCATTTGGTCGTTCTCACTGAGAAGCAAAATCTCCTTCACCCTCTTTTTATTTTTAGCCTCCCTCTTCCATTTGACTGTTCAAAACAAACGCTGTAATGCTCTGGCCAAGTTTTTTTCTTTTTTACACTCCAAATAGCAAGGACACTTCTCATGCTCAAAACAAATGAACACGATCTCGTTGCGTTATCAGTGCTTGGCCAAGTTGCGCCGGCCATGGTTTGGCCAAGTGAAGTGGGCCACAACGGCAAAGTGCACAATGTGCCAGCAGTTGGCGGCATTTGCTATAACGTGCTTGTGGGCGACAAAGCCTGCGGCTGGGCCGCTGATCATATTGAGCCTGCGGTTTCCAGCGTGGCTGATCCCGCAAAGCGAAACGACAAAGAAAACAAGGTCTACAACTTTTTAGCCTGCGTTGGAAATGAAGCCACAATTCTAAACGGCGATGCCAAAGGCCAAAAAGGAATTGTCACCGGTCATCATGGCGGCGTTGAACATGTGATGATCGATTTTCCTCAAGCCGTGCTGAACAAAATGAACGGCGATGAAAAAATTCGCATCAGCAGCCTTGGCCAAGGTTTGAAATTAATCGGCTACCCGGAAGTGATGATCAGTTCTACTTCTCCGCAGCTCCTTAAAAAAATGGGCATCGTTGAAAAAAAAGGAAAGCTTGAAGTTCCAGTAGCTCACATCATCCCCGGAAAACTCATGGGCTCTGGCCTGGGTTCACTCAACACCTTCACTGGCGACTTTGACATCATGACGGCTGACGAAGCTGAAATCAAAAAACTGGGCCTTGACACGCTCAAGCTTGGCGATATCGTTGCCATCACTGACATGGACGCCAAATATGGTTGGTGTTACAAAACGGGCGCGGTAATGATTGGCGTGATTATTCACGGCGACTCAAATGCTTCTGGTCACGGCCCCGGAGTTACTTCACTTATGGCAAGCACTGATGGAACCATTGTTCCCGTGAAAACAAAAGAAGCCAACATCGGGAAACTGTTTCAGATTGGGCGTTACAGAAGCAAAAAAAAGTAAGGAGGTTTTATGGCACTCATGCATTCAACCGAAATGATGATTGGAGAAAAAGCTCCATCGTTTTCACTTTTGGGCACAGATGACAAAACACATAGCTTTGCTGGTTTACTCAACGGCAAAAAAGCGGCTGTGATTATGTTCATCTGCAATCATTGCCCTTATGTAAAAGCGCACTTCAGACGCATTGCACAACTTGCAGAAAAATATCTTCACAAAGAAGTTGCTGTGATTGGCATTAATCCAAATGATGAAAATGTTTACTCCGAAGATTCATTCGAAAACATGAAAAAAATTGTAGTGAAACACCATTTTGTTTTTCATTATCTTCGAGATGACCAGCAAACCGTTGCAAAAGCTTACAATGCTGTCTGCACTCCAGAATTTTTTGTCACTGATGCAAATGGCATCATTCGTTTTCATGGTGCCTTCGATGATAATTGGAAAGATGAAGCCGAAGTAACAACACGCTATTTGGAAAACGCCATCGAAGATATTCTTGCTGGAAGAGAAGTAAAAGAGGTCACTCCACATTCTATGGGCTGCTCAATCAAATGGAAAAGTTGAAATGAAAATTTTTCTCACCCTTTTACTTTTTCTTTTTTCTGCACCTCTCTTTGCAAACACTGTTATTCCTTACCATTACCACGGAGATGGAAAATTTCAGCTTCGCAGCAATCATACAACGCAACATTTTGAAGGAAAGTTTCGAAATGAAGATGGAAGCTACAATGAAGCTGCACTCAAAAAAATAAATCTTGTTTTTCAAGCTAACTACAACAACCCGGAAACCCGCATCAGCATTAGACTTCTTGAGTTTATCGATTTTCTTCAAGACCACTTTCACGGTGGAACCATCACACTAAGTTCGGGATATAGAAATCCTGTTTACAATCAAAATTTGCGGAACAATGGCAAACTTGCAGCAAAGGCATCGTTGCACCAGTATGGCATGGCCGCCGATTTAAAAATTCAAGGCGTTTCTTCCAAAAAAATATGGGAATACATGCGAGAGATTTCCTTTGGTGGCGCTGGATATTACGGCGGAGAGTATATTCACGTTGATACCGGCCCTGCCAGATTTTGGGATCAAAATACGTCAAAAGTAGGAACTGATATTTCAGATGATAACAAACTTTTAATTCTCGTTCCCGAAAAAGATTTCTACTTGTCCGAAAAAAATATAACGGTAAAAGTTGTGCGCGTTACTTCATGGCCACTTTTTCTTTCTTCACACTTCACACTGATAAACAAAGATGGAACAAAGAAAAAAAAGAAGGAAATAAAACTTGTATTGGGAGAAAAAAAAGCAGAAGAGTGTCTTGAATTTCACACTGTAAAAAGTGTAAGCAATCTTCTTTTTGAACTTCCAAAAAAAGTAAAGGCAGGCTCATACTCGCTTATAGCAAGGGTTTGCAAGCGAGACAACGTTGACACTCCAAGCGAAATTGAAACAACTTTATTGAGGATAGCACCTTGATACTCAAAAAAATTCAGAATGATGAATTAAGAGCTATTGTTTATATGCTGTCTTCAGCTTTTCTCTTCAATCTTACATGGATGGGAGTGAAAGGTTTGCAAAATGAACTTCCTCTTTTCGAACTCATTTTTTTTCGCTCATTTATTTCTCTTCTTTTCCTTCTTCCTTTCACCATAAAGCATTCAAAAACCTTGAAGGCAAAACAAGGATGGCTGCTTTTTGCTCGCTCTCTCTTTGGCCTTATTGGAATGGGGCTTAATTTTTTCGCCCTTCCCTTTCTTTCGCTTGGCGATCTCACTGCCGTCTTCAACACACTTCCCATCATCATGGCTCTCTTAGCGCCATTTCTTTTGAAGGAACGCTTCAATCCAAAGCGTTTTTGGTTGATTGTCATTTCATTTATTGGAGTGTGTCTTGTGGTGAAACCTGGCCACAGTCATTTCAGCATTGCCTCTCTTATGCCTTTAACAGCTGCGTTTGCGGTTGCTCTCTCTATGATTTTCATCCGAAAACTGAATAAGCAAAACACAAGCTACATCATCGCCTTCTACTTCACACTTTTTGCCAGTATTTTTTCGCTCCCCTTTTGCATCGCCAACTTTGTGATGCCCAATGCAGAACAATGGCTGCTTCTTTTAGAAATTGGACTCACCGTCAGCATAGCCCAAGTTTTGCTCACCAAAGCCTACATCTGCGCCGAGGCCTCGTTTGTTGCGCCCTTCGGCTACAGCTCTGTACTTTGGGCTTATTTGGGAGGCATGATGTTCTGGAACGAGGTTCCCGATCTTCTCACGCTTGCTGGGGTTATTTTCATTACGAGCTCCGGCATTCTAATTATGAGGCAAAGTAAACGGGAAAAGCTTGTTCCAGCTGGAATACCAGCTTTAAAGACCTAGAGAGAAGCCTCGTTTTTTTTCTAACCAGCCCGGAAACGCTTGCCTTTCCTAGCTTTCCATGGCATAGCACCTCGGACTTTTCTTAAAAGGAGTGGCCATATGAAACGTTTTACCTTTCTCGTTTTGTTCCTTATTTCTAGCTCATTTTTGGCTTGTAATGCCGCCAGATGCCCCGAAACAGAAACCATCGTAAAAGTAGTGTTGCTTAAAGACATCAACTTTGCCTTCGACCGCGCCGACCTCCTTCCATCGGCGGTTACTCTTTTGGAAGAAAACCTTGAGTTGCTTCAAAAAGATCCCAATCTTCTCGTTCGCATTGAAGGCCATTGCGATTATCTTGGCAGCGATGCTTACAACCAAAACCTTTCAGAGCGCAGAGCAGCAAGTGTTCGCAATTATTTTGTAGGACAAGGTTTAGACTTCAGCCGTTTTGCCATTTTTGGTTATGGAAGAACACGCCCCATCGCACCTAACGATACCGACGAAGGCCGTGCAAAAAATAGACGCGTTGAATTGAAAATTGTAAGACCAGGAGAAGTGCTCCACTGGCCATTCACCCGTCTCCCACAAAACAATTCCGGGAATTGATTTTGAATTGGGGAAAAATATTCTTCCCTTTGCGTCGCTCTGAAATTTCCGCTCAAGCGCCACGGAAATTTCATCCAACATTTCGGCCTTCATCATTTTCTTTATGGCTGTTAAAGAGATGAAGGCCTCAAAAGTGCGCTCTCACAAAGGGAAGAATATTTTTCCTGAGTTGGAAATGAATACCGCTGCATTAAAGCACAAAACCTACTAAATTTAGACGCCGCTTTATCGATCTTTCAAATAAGTCTTAATTCTTTTTGCGGCTTCTTTGCATTCTTCAACACTGGGCACAAGCGCTAGACGCACAAAGCCTTCGCCAGGGTTCACTCCTCGCACTTCGCTACTCACCCAATTTCCTGGCGTTGTTACCATGGCAATGTTGGGATCAAGCAATTTTTGCGCAAACTCTACAGATGTCATCCCTTTTGGAACAGGTTGCCACATGTAAAGCGTTGCTTCTGGTTTACACTCTGGTAAACCCGCATCAACAAAGGCTTCAACGATAATGTCGCGTTTTGTTCGGTACAAAGCTCGCAACTCTTCCACATGCTTTTCATCCGAAAGTGCTGCAATGGCTGCATCCTGGATGAAGGTAGCTGCACCTGAATCAACATTGGTTTTTAATTTTTTAAAGGCATCAATAATCCGTGCATCACCTGCACACCAGCCAATGCGATAACACGTCATGCAACTTCGTTTAGAAAGCGACTGAAAAACAACCACACCTTCTTTTGCAATTTCTAAAATGGAAAGTGGTTTTTCAGTTCCAAAATAATTTTCGGTATAAGGTTCATCCGAAGCGATGATGATGTTGTGCTTTTTCCCAAACGCTACAAGTTCTTCATAAAATGCTCGCGATGCCAAAACACCTGTTGGATTGTTAGGATAATTCACCCACATAATTTTTGCGCGCTTACAAATATCTTCTGGAATCTCATCAAGTTTTGGCAAAAAATTATTTTCAGGAAGAAGATTCACATAATACACTTCGCCCTCGGCAAACTGAGTTCCTCTGGTGTATGGCGGGTAGCCGGGGTTTGGAACAATTACTACGTCACCAGGATTTACAAAAGCTTCGGCAAAATTAAACACAGCTTCTTTCGAACCAACCGAAGATGCAATTTCAGTTTTTGGATTTAGCTCAACGCCAAAACGCGCCTTGGTCCACTTTGCAATGGCTTCACGATATTCAAGTGAGCCAATATAACTTGGATAGCCCGCACTTTTTCGCACGTCACTTGCTTCTTTCAAGGCTGCTCGAATAATTTCTGGCGTAGGTTCACTAGGGTCACCAACGCCAAAGTCGATGGGATTAATACCTTGCTCTTTCAACTCAGCAACTTTTTTATCCACCTCGGCAAATGCATATCCAGTAAGAGCTGCAAGTCTTTTTGAAACTTTAATTTCCATCACCACTCCTTGTTAAAACCACTTTGGCATGTGAATAAGTGCACATAAATCTTCAACTGTTTGACGTTTGCGAATAAGTGCATGCTGCCCGTTATTCACCAAAACTTCAGCTGCCTGCAACCTTCCGTTGTAAGGATAGCTCATGCAAAAACCATAAGCTCCACAATTTTCAACCACGATAAGATCGCCACATGCTAACGGCGGCAACATTCTCTCTTTGCACCACACGTCGGTATTTTCGCACAACTGTCCTGTGATATTTGTGGGAACTCGCTTTTGATTTTCTTTTCCATTCACGCGAATGTGATGGTAGGCATCATACAAAACAGGACGCATTAATAAATTGAAACCGATGTCGGTTCCTACAAAACGTTGATAGCTTTCTTTAACAGCATGCACGCGACCCAAGAGAAAACCAGCATCGCCCACAAAATATCGGCCGGGTTCCATCATGAGGCGCGGCGGGGTAAGCGAGTATTCATCACACTTAGCGAGGAAGGCATTCACCACAAGTTCTGCAGTTTTTTCTATATCAAGTTCAGGTTCTTCGGGAAGATAAGGAATGCCAAGTCCGCCACCAAGATTTACGAATGAAAATTGAATGCCCAGTTCTTTTGCAGTTCTGCCCACCACATCCATAAGCTTTAAGGTGATTTCTTCGAAATAAGCTGGATCGGTCACGCAAGAGCCGGTCATCATGTGCACACCAAATGTCTTGATGCCAGCATCTCTTGCCATTCTGTAAGCTTCAATTGTTTTTTCGTGCGGCACACCAAACTTTGCTTTGCTGCCAGCAAACACATCTTCTTCACCTACGTTGCTTTTTCCAATGCCCGGATTAATGCGAAAACAAATGGTTTCCGGCGTGCCATATTTTAAAAGTCTTGGAAGCAAAG
The DNA here is from genome assembly GCA_002796345.1 of Deltaproteobacteria bacterium CG11_big_fil_rev_8_21_14_0_20_42_23. Classification (NCBI taxonomy): domain Bacteria; class Deltaproteobacteria; species Deltaproteobacteria bacterium CG11_big_fil_rev_8_21_14_0_20_42_23. The sequence continues at coordinate 14,314 of PCXC01000017.1, forward strand.
AAATGTCATCAAGGTTAATCAGTGTTCCTTCTTCACTTGCCGCTTTCAAATCTTCCTCTGACAAATAATTCCCAGTGAAAAGAATCTTGTTCCCATTTACGCCCAATTTTTTTGCAAGTTTGATTTCATTAATGGAAGCCGTATCAATACCAACGCCTTCACTGGCAATAATGGAAGCTATAGCCAAATTGGAATTGGACTTAATGGCGTAGAAAAGATCGAAATTATCGTAGAGCGAACGAAAGGCCTTAAACACACGCTGAACATTACTGCGAATACGCGCCTCGTCGTAAACATAGAGTGGAGTGCCATATGTCGTCGCCAGCTCGCTTACAGCAATGCCACCAAGGTGAATCTGTTCCATACTTTCCTCGTTTCTACCTTAAGATTCAAGCGCTTGCTACTAGTGAACTCACGCGAAAATGGCAAGTTTTTCTCCTTTCTCTTCCAGCAGCAAAAAACACTGCAAAAATGAAGGGGCTCGTAATTCTTTATTGACACTTTCTTGCACATTCTTTAGGTGTCCAAAAAATGTTAATTTCTCTTTCCCCCTAGAGGAGGTTGTAAAGGAATTGAATAATTTTTCACCGCACCCAGCTACCGATACAAACTTTTTCTCGTCTTCCGCGGAAAATGCGTCTTTGTCACCCTTATCTTCAAGCACCTGAAGCGGTTTTGGGAAAACGCTTTTTTAGACCACTTTTAATCTAGTCTTTTTCTTCACCTTTTGAATGTTCATTGCGCATCCTTGAACTTGGATTCGCATTTAACTTTAGACATGCTCTAAAGGAAGGAAAAAGAAAATGCACATACCCGTTGCAATAACTTCTGCGGCACCTGCAACTCTTTTTGTAGTTGCGCCTGGTCTTCCAGGCATGCCGCGTTCTAACTATACTGATAATCTTGTTGCTATGACTCGTGCAGCGAAAAGCTATGGTGCACAGCTTGTTCCTGTTCTTCCCACTAGCTTTAAAGGCTCGCTTCCTCCAGAAATATCACCGCCCCTTTTACTAGATGCACCACATCGTGGAGACGAGCTTGCTCGAGCAGCAAGAACGCATGTACCCCGGGTAACGCAGATCCTTCCTCTTCGGGAAGCGATGGTTATTCCTGCAGCGCAGGCTTCTTCTGAACTGACACTTGAAGATCCCGTTCCTGCTCTTGCGGCCTTAAGGGCAAGAGATAAGCTCACCATGAAAACAGCACTAATGGCTGCAGGCCTTGATGTGGCTGATTTTACGGCCCTTGACACTCTGGACGGCTTAGAAGCTTTTGCACGCAAACATAATTATCACGTGGTTGTAAAACCTCGAGAAGATGCTTCTTGCCTTGGAACACACCTCATTCACACTGAAGCAGATGTAAAACAAGTATGGGATGCCATTCAGTCTTCTGCCGAAACTTATATCGCGGAAGCTTTTGTTGATGTAGCTGCTGAATACCACAGCAATCTCATTGTCCGCGGTGGTAAAGCTGTTTTCCACGGCCTTGGAAAGTATTCATCTCCTCTTCTTCAAGATCTTTTTGCCTGCGATATCACGCGACACCTCAATCTTACACCGATTGAGGCTTCGATAAAGCAAATGTCTTTACGCGTGCTTCGAGCACTTGGCATTGAACATGAAATTGCACCTGCTCATATTGAATATTTAGTCACAAGCGATGGACGTTTACTGGTAGGTGAAGCTGCACTGCGCTTGCCCGGTGGTGCCATTGTAAGTTTATTTGAACACACAACTGGAGTAAACATGGCAGCCGCATGGATACACGCTTTGCTCAACCCCCATTACACGGCTGAGCAAACTACGCCCCAACATGATCTTGCCAGTGAGCTGATTGGATTAAACGAAGCTGTGAAATTAGAAGAAATTCCCTCACTTGAAGCACTTCAGCAGGAAGCCCCTGAGATTGTAGCACTTCTTCAATGGGCTGATGCAGGCGATACTATTCCAGCAGCTCTTGGGTCATCAGCAAACCGTTTTGCTTCGGTTTTTTTCAACGTTGATCCAAACAGCAATTTTGCTGACACAAGAAAAAAGGTTAGGGATCTTGTCTATGGAGGATTACGCGTGCTTCCTCTTCGCAAGGCCGTGTAAAAATATTTGAGACATCCCCTGCTGCTGAAGGCTATGAAGAAAATTTGACAAGCCCAAGTCAACCCATTAGAGCGAGGCTAAACTCAATTCATCAAGGAGATTGAAATATGAAACGTTTGTTTTTCCTTTTTGTGGTAATGCTTTGCATTCTTGTTGGCAGTTCTTCGTTTGCCGCATGGAACGAAACCACCGTCCGCAAAGGCCAGCCAGAACTGCTTAAGAGCGTCATTGAAAAAGCAAGCACTACTAAAAATGCGGTAGTTGTTTTTGATTTAGATTCAACGCTACTTGATGCGAGACTAAGAAGTCTTCGTATTTACCATGAATACGGATCTCAGTTTAACATTCCTGAACTTTTCAACGTAGAACGTAGAAATGTAGCGGGCTGGAACTTCCGTGACCATTTTCTCAGCAGCGGAATGAAAAAAGACTTAGCGCTCAAATTGGACGAAGAGATTAAAACTTTTTGGAAACCACGATTTTTTTCAAATGAATACGTGGCAAACTACGATATTCCTCTTCCTGGCGCTTTGGATTATGTAAATACAATTTATAAGACGGGCGCGAACATTGTTTACATTACAGGGAGAAATGACGATTTGAAAACAGGAACCATAGCAACATTAAAGCATTTTGGTTTTCCTATCAACGTTGCGAGAACAACCCTTATCATGAAGCCTGCAAAACTAGTTCAAAAAACTGAAGGCTATACTCATGAAAAACAAAGTCAAATTGATGAAGACTACAAAATTACAGCAACGAAAAAGGCCAAAGCAATAGGAAATGTCATCGCTGTTTTTGACAATGAGCCAACTCATATCAATCTCTATTCAGATCAATTTCAAGGTGCCACTGTTGTGTTTGTCGACACCGACACAAGCCCTCTCAAAACAAAACCTTATTCAACACTTCCGGTGATTAACGGATGGTTGATGAAGTAAAAAGTGTTTTGAAATTTTTGCTAGAAGAAAAAGGCTCACTTCGGTGAGTCTTTTTTTATGGTAAGGTTTTGTGATGACTCCAAAAAAAAAATTCCTGAATTGCTGGATCCCCGCGTACGCGAGGATGACAAAGGACAAAATTAGGAGATCACTGTCATCCTCTGGCTTGACCAGGGGATCCATTGTCCTATTGAACTATTGAACTATTACCAACATCACTTCTTCCGCTCTTTTTTCGCAAACGTTTTCTGCATTGCTTGAACGGTGGAGAGATAACGTTGGTAGCTTGTGTATTGTGAATCGAGGCAGGTGAGATAACGCGTAAGTTCAGCAGTGTGGCGGCTTACATTTCCATCGGCATCTTTTGCCCAGTGTGGGCAAAAATTGTATGCTTTTTTCTCAAGCATATTACCAACTTTTTCACTCTCGCCGCCAGCAATCACTTGTCGCAGCTGCTTTTCCTGAACTTCCACTTTTGTTTTTAACGCCGAAAGCAAAACTTCAACTTTTTCTATTTTCTGTTTGAGGCAAAAAGGACGATACTGCGCATCATCTTGATTGTTGTCATGTGTAAACTCGCAACAATAGGGATCTTGCACAGAAGTTTTAAGATTGGCCTGAATTTTTTCGTTTTCGACAAAACAACTTAAGTTGGAAGAAGTCACCGGAGGAAATGTTTTTTTCTCTTCAGCAGCAGAAGCAAAACTTTGTGAAGCAAAAAGAAGTGTGCTCAACATCAGACAGACACAAACACTTTTCCATCGCATTGTTTCCTCCGTTTTTTGATTTCAGTTTATTTGGCTATGATAGCTACCTTTTCATTAACACTTGCATACCTTGCCATAAGAACATCCAAAACAGTAGCACCAACTGTAAGCTGAGTTGCTCTTGTAAGAACTGTGCCCATCATCGCCAAAGCAGCGCGATATGGTTCAGCTGAGAGTGGCGATGGGTGTTGCTCGGCAGCTAAATCAGCCCTTTGTTCTAAGGCAAACAATCTGGCACCTTCAAGCTGCGGAACAAAGAGATTCGGATCTTGCGCCAACATTTGAGGCATCATTCTGTCATACATTTGAAGGGGAAAACCAATGGCTCTGCTAGCAGTAGCAATATCACCAAGGTACCAAAGAAAAACACTCCTTAGAGATTGTACTAAAAATATTTCTGCCAATAATGCTGCTGTCGCTTCTGATGAAGAGGAACTTTCCAATCTAATTCTTAGAGCACTAACCTGTTCATCCATTTTTTCAAAAGCTTTGTTTTTAAAATCGCTGGGAGATCCAATGCCTGTAACATCTGCGAGAGAAAATAAAAGTGCAAAAGCTCGTGCTTGCATAAAAGGATTGGGGTCGGATACATGAACCTTCATTTGCAGCTGATCCCTCATCAAAGTGAACCAGTGCTTTGGTACCACAGCATTTTCTTTTGATAACTTGGGCGCTTTTAATGTGCTTAAAGCTAACACAAAATCAGGACTTATTGGTGCAGCCATGGGTGGAGTTCTAAGGATGAGCCTTCCTGAATTATTAAAATAAAAAGAATTCGTTGAAACAGGGGCGACATCAACCCCTGAAGAAGATCCTAAAAAAAACCTTGAAGTAAAACCAGTAACAGAAGCCATCATCACCATTACTCATCTCCTTAGACCCTTATCCAGAAAGGATTTCGGGGTTTCTAGGCAAGATGACTTGAGATAGCAAGGAGAAAAAACCAGAACGTACCTGACACTTTTTGGTAAACAGCAAGAATCTCTCTTTCCAAAAACTGAAGAAGAATTTATGAAGGTAAACTATGCAAATAGAACGCATTGTAAAATCGTTTGCCCATTTTAACTTTCGCCTTGTTTTCAGCGGTTCGATTATTTCTCTCCTTGGTGTCTGGATTCAAGCCACAGCGCTTTCTTGGCTTGTGTGGCGCATCACTGGCTCCAACACCTGGCTCGGGGCCATGTTCCTTGCTCAACAGCTTCCCATGCTTTTCTTAGGCTTGTTGGGTGGCACCATGGCAGATCGCTTCAACCGCTTACGGCTTTTGAAATGTGCACAAGTCTTGGGATTTCTTCAAGCTATGCTTCTTGTTTTTCTTTTGCTGCTGGGCACTCCGCAATTGTGGCACATTCTGGCCCTCACCTTTGTGCTGGGTATTGTGTTTGCGCTGGAGTTTCCTCTTCGCAACACCTTCATCATGGACACCGTGGGCAGAGAAGATTTGCTCAATGCCGTTTCGCTCAACTCGGCTGCAGTTCACATCTGCAGAACCGTGGGGCCTGTGCTTGCTGGTTTTTTGCTGGCTTGGGGCGGCGAGATGCCGTGTTTTCTGTTGAATGCAATCAGCTTTCTCATGTTTTATTTTTTCCTCTCGCTGATTCGACAAGAAGAACTTTTTCCTTCAAAGATTTCAAACAATTCGTTTTGGGAAGCTCTTCGAGAAGGATTATCTTTTGCGTGGAACAACAAGCATGCTCGAGAATCTTTGCTCTTGCTTGCCGTCACGGCAAGTGCCGGCTGTTTATTCGTAGCGCTCAATCCTAGCCTTGCGGAAAAAACTTTTTTTGGCGGAGCAAAGGAACTTGGATTTCTGAATGGCGCCGCTGGCCTAGGCGCCTTAATAGGCTCCGCTTTCCTCGCGGCACGTTCACACCATACAAAACTGTTAAAGCTTTCTTCTTTTTCGCTCATTGCAACTTCATTTTTTTTGATTCTTTTTTCTCAAAGCTATCAGCTAAAATTTGGAATGCTGTTTTTAGCAGCGGCCAATACTTTTATTACCATTATTTTTTCTGGTTTGATTACACTCCTTCAACACATTGCACCTGAAGAACTTCGCGGACGCATCATCAGTATTTTTATGAGTTTATTTATGGGCTTTATGGCATTGGGTGGACTCTTGGGAGGAGTGCTTGCAGACTACATTTCCACGCCACAAACTATTTTGTTGGGCGCACTTTTCTGCGGGGTATCTGGAATTTTCTTCCTCATTCAACATCAAACTGAAGTGGTGTAATGAAAAATAAAAAGCCGCAATGTTTTTCAACACTGCGGCTTTAGATTGTAAAAGGAGAAACTTCTAGAATGCTGCGTGGAGATTAAGCGTTGCTTCATGTTGATTGTTGTTTTTTCCACCCACGATATCGTTGTAAATTTCAGCCCAAGTGTAAGCAAGTTGAAGCTTTAAGTTGTTATCATGAATATACCAGTTAACGCCTCCGCCAAACTGCACAGAATCGTTATCTGCGCCTTCGCGGAAAATTTGACCCGCTTGACCAGCCACTTCAAATTTTTTCGGAATGATGTAATATCCTGCAGCACCGTAATATCCGCTGTCAATCAAGCTTGCATCGCGAAGCTCAGCGGGAAGACTTCCAAAACTTGTAAACTTCGTGCGACGGTAATAGGCTTCACCTTGAAGTGACAAGCCTGCATAGCGATATCCCACACCACCTGAACCCGTCATGATATTTTTGATCACTGGAGCAACACCAGTGGTCACGCCATTCACATCATCAAATGCAGATTTGAAAGCGGTATCAGATCTTTTTCCTTGAAACATTCCACCAAAAGACACGGTAAGCTGAGGTTTTTTGCTGCAAGCAAAATCTGTCAACGATCCACCAACGGCATCAAGGATGTTCATTCCAACGCGAGCACCAAAGGACATGCGGCGATTTCCGTTCAAAGTGTAATTACTTTCAGCCGCATTCACCACTGAAGCAGAGTAGAAAAATTTGCTTATATCTCCCGAAAAGTTCACTCCAAGACCATCGGGAACACCAAAGCTAGATCTAGCAGCTGTAAGCGCGGTAGAGGAATCATTTTGCGTATGGGTAATTGCTGGTTCTGGCAAAAGGTACGCCGAAGAAGATGTTTCATTCATAAGATCAAGCGGAAGACCAACCATACCAGCGGTTACCGCAAATTTTGGATCGAACGCATAGGTTCCGGTGACTGCTGTAACATTAAGCCCTGCAAAGTCAGCTGAATTGGTGGCGTGACGAAGCCCAAGCACAAAACTCATTTTGTCGTGAACACTAGCTTTAAATCTCAACTCAGCTCTGCGAATACGGAAGCTCAGCTGTTTTGTGCCTGTATCATTTTTTTTGTAAAAAAAGCGCTGTTGCAAACGTCCGTAGGTTTTGAGTTTGAAGGTTTCTTCCTCATTCTTGAACATGAAACCATCTTTGTAGCTCATGCTTCCGTCAGCAAAACTGCTTAAAGGCAGTAATGAAAGTATCCCCACTAAGGCAATGATTTTGCCAAGCTGTTTCATGCTTTGCTCCTTCCGCTCATTTTTGAACTCTAAAAAAACTTTGGACCCTAAGCTCTTCATATATTTGCAGATTTTTTTCAAGGGAAAAGTGGAAAATATGGCTGTTTAAGGCAATTAAACTTGTGCTTTGAAGCATGACAATGGCAAAACCGCTTAAAATGGGCGTTTCCAGAGCTTTTACCTAAGCACCAATCACCTGTTTTTCCAGTTCATTGATTTGGTCTCTACATTTTGCGGCGGCTTCAAAATCTAATTTTTTGGCATGCTGAAGCATTTCTTTTTTCAGCTTTTTAATTTCTTTTTCAGCTTCTTCCACACTGAAGAGTTGCTGAACCTGAGAAAGCGTGGGTTGCAGCGGCACATCTTCGTAAAGAGCATGCAAGGCATCGCTGATTTTTTTGCGAATGGTTTCTGGAGTGATGCCATGTTTTTTGTTGTACGCTATTTGCTTTTCACGACGGCGATCGGTTTCATCCATGGCTTCTTTCATCGATTTTGTAATTCTGTCGGCATACATCACTACTCTTCCATCCACATTTCGTGCAGCTCTTCCAAAGGTTTGAATAAGCGAACGCGTTGAACGAAGAAATCCTTCTTTGTCGGCATCTAAAATTGCAACCAGCGCAACTTCAGGCAGATCAAGTCCTTCCCGAAGGAGGTTGATGCCAATCAACACATCAAATTCGCCAAGTCGAAGAGAACGCAAAATTTCAGTGCGCTCTAACGAATCAATATCAGAGTGAAGATAACGAACACGAATACCAGCTTCTGAAAAATAATCTGTTAGTTCTTCGGCAAGACGTTTGGTGAGTGTTGTGACAAACACACGATTTCCTGCGGCAATTACTTTATTCATTTCTTGAAGCAAGTTTTCAATTTGCCCTTTTGTTTTTCGCACTTCGATCATGGGATCAAGCAGACCGGTTGGACGAATCACTTGCTCAACAATTTCTCCTTCGCCAACGATGAACTCGTAATTTCCTGGCGTTGCAGAAACATAAATAGTTTGCCCAACTAATTTTTTAAACTCTTCAAACTTCAGCGGCCGATTGTCCAATGCACTTGGCAAACGGAAACCATGTTCCACCAACGTCATCTTGCGCGCGCGGTCGCCGTTGTACATGCCCCCAATTTGCGGAATGGTAATGTGGCTTTCATCCACAACAAGTAAAAAATCTTTTGGGAAATATTCCACCAGCGTAGGAGGCGCATCACCAGGGTTTCTGCCGGTGAGGTAACGCGAATAATTTTCGATGCCTTTGCAATATCCCATCTCTTGCATCATTTCTAAATCATAAAGTGTTCGCTGTTTGATGCGATGTTTTTCGATGGGTTTGTTTAAAACATGCAATTCTTTTTCGCGTTGCTTTAGTTCTTCTTTAATCTGCACCGACGCTTTTTTGATGGCTTCTTCTTCTGTTACAAAATGTGATCCCGGGAAAATAGTGATTTCACTCAACTCGCGAAGCGGCTGCAAGGTAATGGAATCCACTTCAACAATACGCTCAAGTTCATCACCGAAAAATTCGATGCGAATAGCTTTGGCATCTTCGTACGCTGGAAAAATTTCTACACTTTCACCGCGCACACGAAAAGTTCCGCGATGGAAATCGTAATCGTTGCGTTCATATTGAATTTCGATGAGACGCGTAAGCAAATCATCGCGGTCTAAGGTTTCACCGCGCTTGGTGTGAATCATCATGCCGCGGTAAGCATCCGGCGAACCCAAACCGTAGATGCACGAAACGGAAGCCACAATAATCACATCGCGGCGTGTGAGCAGCGAGTGCGTTGCCGAGTGGCGCAGCTTATCAATACGTTCGTTGATGGAGGAATCTTTTTCGATGAACACATCTTGCGCCGGCAAATAGGCTTCGGGCTGGTAGTAGTCGTAGTAACTCACGAAATATTCCACGGCATTTTCGGGGAAAAGTTCTTTGAACTCGCCGTACAACTGAGCCGCCAAGGTTTTGTTGGGCGCTATCACCAACGTGGGCCGCTCTACATTTTTGATGACGTGGGCAATGGAAAAAGTTTTTCCGGTTCCCGTTGCCCCCAGCAAGACCTGGTGCTCTTTCCCGGCTTTGAGGCCTTCGGTGAGCTGTTTAATCGCCGTGGGCTGATCGCCTTTGGGTTCAAAATCGGTGTGAAGGGTGAAAAGTGGCATAAGAAATGGCTTGTTACTGCCGAAATGCCTCAAAAACAAGCTTTTTTCCACTTCTGACGGCAAATGAAACTTATCCACATGTCGTCTCTTTTTGGGGATAAGGCTGTGGATAAGTAAAAAGGGCACAGAGCTGAAAGAAGCAACTTTTTCCAAATTCAGCCGATAATAGCTTTACAGGGAGAAAATACACTATGAGCCTACTTTTATCACCCAGGGTCTTAAACCTTGCCACTCTTCGTCTAGAAAATGGAATGCTTACTCCACACTTTCCTGTAGCGACTTCAAATGGAGTAAAAGCTGTTCCCATCACAAGATCACATTTTTCAGCAGTGAGAAGCAGCGTTTTGGGCATGGACAGAGGGCTTATGTCACTCGCAAAAAATGGCGAGGAAATAATTCACCAACGCCTTGCTGATCGTTCAGCAGCAAAAAGCATGAGCCCATGGTACATAGATGAAGCTTCTCTTGCCGATCCTGATGGTTTCATGGAAATGGGATCTATCGTGCACTTGGCACAAAAAAGAAGCGAGGATGTATATCTTGGCACAACCATATCTTATAAACATATGGATGGCTTTGGCCTTTGGATTTCTGTTGGCGTGCGTCATGATCCTGCTGGAATTCATCTTCTTCACACAACATTTATTCCTGAAGATTTTGACAATACGCTTCACAATCCATTTCCAAGCACTCAAGAATTGAAGCTTCAAATACGAAAAGATCATCTTCTAGAATTTATACTAAAAAAATATCCTGAGGTGGCACAAAATATAAATATTGCAGACATATTAAGGCTCAATTTCCATCACGTTCTAAAACTGGCAAGAAAATTTTTGCTGCATCCTTTTTCTTTTAACGAGGTACGAAGAGTAATCCTTCGGGAAAGAGCCCCCAGCGGATTATTGATGCTTGCCCTTGCGAGCATCTTCCTTGAAGCTGAAAAGAGCAAAGTACCTTCTTATTTACGTGAATTGTTTATCCAAGACCAACATAATTCAAATACACTGAATGCAAATGATGATAATAAATATGAGTTTGATCCCGCACTTCTCGATCCACACCACTTTGATTCCGAGACTGTTTTTCTTGCATCTGCAGCAACTTATCTCAAGCCAACAACAGACATGATATTAGGTGATGGTCCACCTGCTGAGAAATATGTCTTAAGCATGGGTAATAGTGATGACGGCGCTGCGCTTAAAATTGTACAACACTCACCGCTTGAAAGGGGAGATGAAGATGAAGAATTGTATAACATCAACCCTGCTTTCGTCGAACTTGCAGCAATGGCTTTAGGGTTGGCGGGATAAGTTATTTTTTCAAAAAAGACGCAACTTTTTTTGTGAATGCCGATAAGTGTGTGAAACAAGGCTTTAGCCTTTAAAGAAAGAAAATCTTTATGTCCGGATTTACTATAAAATTAATAGGATTACCAACAAGTGCAGTGCCCCTCACTTTTCAGTCTATTCAGGGAGGAACATTTGCTCCTCGTGAGCGATCGGTTTCGGTTCATGGCTTCCAAATGGCCAGAACACCACTTACCAATGCGCAGTACAAAGGTATTCTTTCTACTACTACTGCAGGTGACCGCTATATCACACTTAAACGCGACCCTCAAAGTGGAGTTACAGATATTCAAATGGTTGCAAGCTCTCCTGAAGACAAAGAGGAAGAGATATTTGGGCTGAATGCGCATGATTCTTCGAGTGATTCTCTATGGAATAGACTGAACAACGGTGAAGCTCTTGTTTCTCCCGATCAAACCCTTATTTTGCTCAAAATGCTTACAGATCCTTCTGCTCGATTTAATCGAGACGCAACAAGACGTACAGTTTCTTCAGTTTTGGACGGTGCAGCACGAACCTTCAACCGTCCAAACCAGCCAGTTGTTGGCCTTACTTACTGGCACAGTGTTGCCGTTGCGTGCTTACTCAACTCAGAACTACAAGGACAAAGAGCAGTGCTTCCAACACATGACCAATTTTTCTTCGTTGCAAGCAACGGTTTGAAAAGAACTTATGGCACTTCTAAAGGAACGCTTGTAGAAGAGAAAAAAGAAGAGGCTCCGCGCCTACTTGCTCATATAAAACATGATGCTTTTAAACCTACAGAAACAGCTGATGTAAACGATCCTCGCTACGAGCAAACCTTGTTTCCTTTTGCTCAAACGTGCGGGAACGTATGCCGTTGGATGGCTGAAGATACAAATTGGAGAATAAATAACCCAGCACAAGGAGCGTTTAGCGTACGTGGCGGAGCATGGAACCACGAGGCTGCAGATGCGATGGCAGTTTCTTCCCTTGTTTATGATGGTGATTATGATCCACTTACGGGAACAGTTGGATTTAACAACTACACAGGCCTTCAATTGGTATTGGAGAGCATTGAAGACTGGAGCGTTTTGGATAAATAAGCAATAAGACTAAAATGATACAAAAACAAAAGGTGAAGCCCTAAACGCTTCACCTTTTTTTTAGTTTCTGCTTCAGGTATTCAACATCAGCGCGATCTTGTTCACGATTTACAGTTTTTTTATTTTTCAGCAAATCATCAAAGCTAATATAGAAAATGTTTTCGGTTCCATACCTACTTTCAACTTTAGATTTCCAAGCATGCTCAAAATTAAGACCGTCAACTTTATTGAGAAGATCAATACGATTTGGAGCTTGTCCCAATTGCACTACTTGACCAAGTTGAGAAAGTTCAGCCACATTCAGTTCATCAAAATCAAAACCAAATTCCTTCAACGCCGACAATAGGGATTCTATATTCTTTTTTTCAGCTTGATAATAGATATCAATGTCACCCGTAAAACGTGGGTACCCATGAAAAACGACGGCATATCCACCCACAACAAGATAGTGAACGTTATGCTTGTTTAACAATGCGAAAAACTCTTCGAAATCCTTGCTGTGTTCCATAGTGTAATTCCTGATATTGTTTTCGGAGTTGTTCCAAAAGTTCGATGCGCTCTTCCGGAGTAAGCTTGAAGGAATTTTCACGGTTTGCTTTTTCAGCATCTTGAAAATTTTTAAAAATGGCAAACTTCTTTTCCATATCGCGCGAGTGTAATCTTATCTTTTCTGTGAATCAAGAAGGATTTAATCCCTTTACTTTACCTTCCACTCCACTTTTCCGCCGGGAAGGTCTTTCAGTTCCACGCCCAGAGAAAGCAACTCGTCTCTTATTTTATCAGAGGCGGCAAAGTCTTTGTTATTACGAGCTTGCTGACGATGCGAAATAAGCTCTTCAATTTTTTTCACATCTACACTTTCATGAACACGACGGCTGGCTTCTTCGAAATACTGTTTCGGATTGCTGCCAAAAACGCCCAGCACTTTACTCAAAATGTTTTGCATTTCATCAACGCCAGTTTTGAGCCAAGCGTTCACACCCTGCGCTTCGTCTAGAAAACGGTTGATCATTCTCACCAACTCAAACACTTTTCCAATCACAATGGCGGTGTTGAAGTCATCGTTCATGGCTTCTGCAAAATCTTTTCGAAAATCTGTAAGCTTTGATTGTAACTCAGCTTCAACCGACGAACTTGCACTTGCTTCAGGTGCAAGATAAACGCGAGCAAGTGTCTCGTAATAGCGATCGAGTGCGGCTTTGCTGTCACCAATGTTTTGAGCTGTATAATCAAGCGGAGAACGATAATGATTTGAAAACACAAAAAGCCGAATGACTTCTGGATCATATTTTTCTACGAGTTGAGAAATATTTTCTACATTGCCCAAACTCTTGCTCATCTTTTCACCGTTCATGGTGATCATGCCATTGTGCAACCAATAGTTGGCAAAGGGTTTGCCGCTTGCGCCTTCACTTTGCGCAATTTCATTCTCGTGATGGGGAAAAGAAATGTCGCGGCCGCCACCGTGAATATCAAAAGTTTCTCCCAAATACTTGCAACTCATCGCTGAACATTCAATGTGCCAACCTGGACGCCCATCACCCCAAGGTGAGGCCCAGCTTGGTTCTCCGGGCTTTGCTGGTTTCCACAATACAAAATCGAGTGGATCTTTTTTGGCTTCGTCTACTTCGATACGCGCACCCACTTCGAGGTCTTCAATTTTTTTTCCAGAAAGTTTTCCATACTCAGGAAAAGCTCTCACTGAAAAGAAAACGCTGCCATCCACAGCATACGCCACATTGCGGCTGATGAGTTTTTGAATCATCGCAATCATTTCTGCAATGTGTTCTGTAGCTTTTGGAAGTTCAGTTGGAGCTTCAATGCCAAGTGAAGCCATGTCTTTTTTGTATTCCGCAATATAGCGTTCTGAAATCTCTTCGCTTGAAACATGTTCGGAGTTTGCGCGCTTGATAATTTTGTCATCCACATCAGTGAAGTTAGTCACATACTTCACGTCGAAACCAGTGAATCGTAAGTAGCGTGAAATCATATCAAACGTAAGTGCTGCTCGCGCGTGACCCAAATGACAAGAATCATAAACCGTCACCCCGCAAACATACATTCCTACTTTGTTTGCCGCCAGTGGTGTGAACACTTCTTTTTTTCGTGTGAGGGTGTTGTAGAGTTTAAGGGTCATAATTATTTTTTCTCCACCAACACTACAACCGTTGCTTCTATGGCTTCACCTCGGCCAACGGCATCGCATTTTTCGTTGGTGCCGGCTTTTACACTTACTTGATCAAGTTCGAGGTTTAACAAACCTGCAATATTTTTTCGCATTGCAACTAAATGTTCTTTCAACTTTGGCGCTTCTGCAAACACCATGGCATCTATATTTGCAAGCTTGTAGCCTTTTTGTTGCACCAACTTGTAGGCGTGTTGCACAAAGTGTTTGCTGTTTTTATTTTTCCATTGCGGATCATCATTTGGAAAATGTCCGCCAATATCACCAAGCGCTAATGCGCCCAGCAAAGCATCTACCAAAGCGTGATACAAGACATCGCCATCAGAGTGAGCCACAAAGCCTTTTTCAAACGCAAGCTCAACACCACCGATAATGAGTTTTTTTCCTGCTGCAAGTTGATGGATATCATGTCCAAAACCGATTCTCATATCGTTTCCTTTTTTATTTCTGAGAAAAATACTCCACATACAACTCTGCAATGTCCAAATCTTCTGGTGTTGTAATTTTGATATTGAAGTCATTGCCCTCAAATAAGCTTACCACGTGGCCTAGCCGTTCCACCAGCATGGCATCGTCTGTTCCATAAACATTGTTGGCGTACGCATCTTCAAATGCTTTTTTTAACAGTGAAAGCTGAAACACTTGCGGTGTTTGTGCTCGCCATAACGAAGCTCGATCAACGGTAGCCGCAATTTGATTTTCAGCATTCGCTTTTTTCAGGGTATCTTTCACACGAGCCGCAAAAACAACAGCGCCCGTTTTTTCGGCTACGGAAAAAAGCTCTTCTACTTGCTTTGGTTTTACGAATGGCCTCACTGCATCATGGATACAAACGAAATTGCATGATGAATGAAGCGCTTTGATGCCTTCGTAAACTGAGTCCTGACGCTGTTTTCCGCCTGTGATCACTTTCCACGTTTTGGGGAAATTGAAATATTCTACAATATCTTTTTGCACTTGCGTTTGCATTTCAGCTTCTACTGCAAGCACAAGATGTTCATATGCACGAAAAATTTCCAAGGTGTAACAAAGCAAAGGCTTGCCGCGCAAAAGCAAATATTGCTTTGGCTTGTTCGCTTCCATTCGCTTTCCAATTCCAGCAGCGGGAATAATAATGGCTCGTGACATAGGCTGACTCAATTAAGAACTAAAGCCCTCGAACTCAAGGGGAAATCATACTAAACCGAAGCGCTTGTGAGTGATAAGAGTGTGTTTGGAAACACTCCGCAGACCAACAAGGCAAAAAGGCAAATGGCCAACACCACCAGCACAAAGGGATGAATAGGCACTTTGTCGGCTTCGCTGTCTTTGGCTTCATGGAAGTACATCACCACAATGGGGCGCAAATAATAGTATGCAGACATGGCAGAATTCAGCAAAGCCACTACGACAAGCCATACAAAACCAGCTGAAAGCGCTTCGCTAAAGAGATAGTATTTTGCAAAGAAGCCAAGTGTTGGAGGAAAACCGGCAAGGGAAAGGAAAAAGATTACTGCCACCGCAGCAAGAGCTGGTCGCTTTCTGGCAAAGCCTGCAAGATGATAGATATCAGCAGATTCACTTTTGCCTTGAGCAATACACACCACCGCAAAAGCACCGGCCGTCATAAAAATATAAGAAATAAGATAGAATAAAAGCGCCGGCGCAATCTGCGCATAATGCGTGCCGAGAAGAGGAAACGCGACCAACAGGTAGCCCACATGCGCGATGGAAGAATACGCAAGCAAGCGTTTGAGATTGTCTTGTGCAATGGCGCCAAGGTTTCCCACAAACATTGTTGCTACTGCGATAATCCATATTGCTTGCACGTAAAGGCTTCCAGCCTGCACCAACACTGTACTTGCCACGCGGATGAACGCAAAAAAAGCCGCCACTTTTACCGCCATGGCCATAAACGCCGTAACAGGAGTGGGCGAGCCTTCATACACATCCGGCGCCCAAAAGTGAAACGGAACTGCAGAAACTTTGAAGCCAAAACCAATCAAGAGCAAGCCAATGCCCAGCAAAAAGTAGAGTCTATGTCCACCCAACAAAATGGGCTGAGCCATATGCGACAAGGTTTGCAGGTCGAGCGTTCCAGCGCTGCCGTAAAGAAAAGCAATGCCCATCACCATAAACGCCGAGGCAAATGCGCCGTTGATAAAATATTTCAGAGCCGCTTCGTTGCTTTCCACCCGAATGCGAAAATATCCTGCAAGCACGTACACCGCAATGGACATGGTTTCTAGGCCAACAAAGAACGTGATGAGATCGGAAGCTGCAATCATGGCTCCCATGCCAATAACCGACATCAGCAAAAGGGCGAAGTATTCGCAGCGAATCATTTTGCGTTCAGCCAAATAGGAATAGGAAAGCAAAAGTGAAAAAAGCAGCGCCAACAGTGTCGCCATCCATCCCAAAAAACTAAAGCGGTCGAAGGAAAGCATGTACATCACTGAGCTTCCGCCTTGCAGCCACAATTTCCATGAAAGGAAAAAAGCAATCGCCATTCCAACAAGGCTCACCAAAAAAGAAAGCAAGCCTTTCTTTTCTTTGATGCTCGCACCCAACAAAAGAATGAAACTTGTTGCCACAAACAACACAAGCTGTGGAAGCGTTTTTACCAGAAGATCAAGATATGAACCTTCAGCTCCAGTTGCCATCATCATAAAAACCCCATGCTACGTAATTATATTCTCCCTCTTAATCTAAGGGGAGGAATGAAGACCATCTTCTTCAACACCTTGAGCCAAACTTACATCATCATCCGCAACTACAGGTGTGTTCAGGCTTTCCGCGCGGCCAACAAGCGTCATAAATGAACGCGTTGATGGCTCAAGTTTTTTCAGCCACGGTTTTGGCCACACGCCGATAGCAAAAATGAGAGCAACTAAAGGAAGCAAAACAAGGTACTCGCGGAAAGTCATGTCGCGCAAACTTTTGTTTTCTTCTTTTTCAAGCGGCCCAAAAAACACACGCTGAATTGCCCACAACATATACGCTGCAGCAAGCACTACTCCGCTCACAGCCACCGCGGCGTAAGGCATTTTGGTTTGGAAAGTTCCCAGCAAAATAAGAAACTCACCTACGAAACCATTAAGGCCTGGCATTCCCACTGAAGCAAGCGACATAAAAATAAACGCTACTGCCAAGTAAGGAACAGAACGAGAAAGCCCACCATACTCAGCAATAAGGCGAGTATGCCGGCGAGAGTACAACATGCCAATGAGCAAAAACAAACCACCAGTTGAAAGCCCGTGGTTCACCATTTGCAAAACAGCACCTTGAACTGCAGCGGCATTCAGCGAAAACAAACCCAGCATCACAAAGCCTAAATGCGAAACAGAAGAATACGCCACCAAACGTTTCAGGTCTGGCTGCACCAAAGCTACAAGTGCGCCGTAGACAATGCCAATCACTGCAAGCGTTAAAAAGAGAGGCTGAAAGGCAAGAAGCGCATCGGGAAACAAGGGCATGGCAAAACGGTAAAAGCCATACGTACCAAGCTTCAGCAAGACACCGGCCAAAATCACACTACCAGCAGTTGGCGCTTCGGTGTGCGCATCCGGCAACCAAGTATGCAATGGAAACAAAGGAACCTTAATAGCAAACGCAAGCGCAAACGCTGCAAAGAGCCACATTTGCTCTTGATGCGAAAAACTTCCCGCATACCAATCGATGAGGTTGAAAGTTCCACCAAGCTTTGCCGCAACATATAAAATTGCAGCAAGCATCAGCACCGAACCCACCATGGTATAAATCACAAACTTCAGTGCAGCCCGGATACGCGCGCCACTTCCCCAAATGCCGATCATGAAGTACATCGGGATGAGCACAATCTCCCAAAAAACATAAAACAAGAAAACATCAAGCGCCGCAAACACTCCAAGCATGCCACTTGCAAGAATGAGCATAAAGACATGAAAAGTTTTTACGCGCGATGAAATATCGTTCCACGCGCCAAGAATGGTGATGGGAACCAAAAACGCAGAAAGCAACATCAGCATGGCCGAAGTACCATCAACGCCAATTCTATAGCTAATGCCAAGCGATGGAATCCAGGATGCCAGTTCTACAAATTCAAAATCACCCGTCCCCGGCAAAAGCAGGTACATCTTGAGGGCGAGCACGAAAGCGATCAACGAAATCACCAAGCTTAAAGCTTTGATGAGTTGCTCTAATCGCGCGGGAATGCAGAGCAAGAGCAGTGCTCCACACAACGGAAGGAAGATAACTGTGCTTAATAAATGTGAAATGATCCAATCCATAGTCAACTTTCTACAAAAACTACCATCCCTTTAGCCTACAATAAAAAGTACGCGAGCAAGACCACAGCTCCGCTGAAAAAATACAAAAGATATTGCTGCAACGAACCACTTTGCATCGCAGACACCAGTTGCGACCACAGCGAAACGCTGCGAGCCGTGCCATGCACCATCATGCCGTCGATGCCGGTGGCATCCACACCCTTCCACAACACCACTCGCGAAATCCACAGAAGTGGTTTCACGATGAGTGCATTGTAGATTTCATCTACATAATATGTGTTGAGCAAAAGCGTATACGTGCGCTTCATTCGTCTTGCGATGGCATCGGGCAAGTCACGGCGTTGTACGTAAATAACCCAACCCAAGATAGTAAAGTGCAATCCCCACACTGTTGTCACCACCATCAACACCATTTCGGTGCCATGATTTTTTATGCCATGATGAACAAGGGGGACAACACCTGATAGCCACGTACCAAGCATTTCGTGTCCACCCAAAACTTCGGGAATGCCTAGCAAACCACCAAAGACGGAGAGAATCGCAAGCAAGATGAGTGGAATAAGCATGCTCATAGGAGATTCATGTGCTTTTTTCCAAGCTTCCGGACTCAAATTTGTTTCGCCAAAAAAGGCAAGGCCAACTAAACGGAAAATATAAAATGCCGTCATGCCAGCTGCAAGAAATCCAACGAGCCACAACCCAACATGGCCACTGGAATACGCGTGCCACAAAATGGCATCCTTCGAGAAAAATCCTGAAGTTGGCACAAGGCCGGCAAGTGCAAGTGAACCAATCACAAACGTCCAACACGTCACTGGCATTTTATCTTTCAAGCCACCCATTTTGGTAAGGTCTTGTTCACCATGCAAACCATGGATCACACTTCCCGCTCCCAGAAACAAAAGCGCTTTGAAAAAGGCGTGTGTGACCAAGTGGAAAATAGCGCCAGAGAAGGCTCCCACGCCACAGGCTAAAAACATGTAGCCCAGTTGAGAGACGGTAGAATAAGCCAAAACTTTTTTGATATCTTTTGCCGTAATTCCCATAGTGGCCGCAAACAGTGACGTAGCAGCACCAACACAGGCCACCACATACAGAGCCGTTGGCGAAAGCACGAACAAAAAGTTCAAGCGAACAATCATGTACACGCCAGCAGTTACCATGGTGGCAGCGTGGATAAGTGCAGAAACAGGCGTTGGACCAGCCATGGCATCGGGTAACCACACATACAACGGAATTTGAGCTGACTTTCCGCAAGCACCCACAAAAAGCAAAAGACAAATGGCCGTTGCCATAGGGGCAAACAGTGGAGAATAACGCGACAAGGTATCAAAGTTGAAGAAACCAGTTTCAGCAGCGGCACCACTGGACGCCATCACTTTAAAAATGAGAAACATGCCCAAGAGGAAACCCGCATCACCAATACGATTTACAATAAAGGCTTTCGCACCAGCTGTTGCCTTGGCAGAATCTTCAAACCAAAAGCCAATCAAAAGATAAGAACAAAGTCCAACACCTTCCCATCCTACAAACATCAACAACATATTGTCTGCCAAGATAAGGATGAGCATGAAAAACAAAAAGAGGTTAAGCTCGGCAAAGTAGCGTGCATAGGCGCTGTCGTGGCTCATGTATCCAGTTGAATAGAGGTGAATCAAACTTCCCACCCCAGTCACCACAAGCGTTAACACAATAGAAAGTTGATCAAGCTTAAGACCAATATCAATCACCACATTGGAAGTTGCCGACCACGTAAACAATGGCCCTGTAATAAGAGACGGCGCTGCTCCGCCTTCAAACCCGGTAAGCGTAAAATAACAAATGAGTGTTGCTACAAACGCAAGCACTGGCATAAGCACCGCAACAAATGAGACTACCCCGCGGTAGCTTTCAGATTTTCCATGCGACGTAAGAATGGCGATTTTCCCGTTGATGATGGCACCAAGCAAAGGAAAGAGCACAATCAACCAGACAAGCGTTTGAGGAGAAATACAGGTATAAATAAAGTCTAACATAGTTGTGTTGAGATTATCCTTTCAGCACTTTCATATCGTCACTATAAACCGTTTGCTTGTTACGATACATGGCAATCACAATGCCCAAACCAACCGCAGCTTCAGCTGCAGCAATGGCCAGCACGAAGAGCACCATCACATGGCCATCATCTCTGCCGTTCCATTTTGAAAAAGCGAGCAAGACAATATTGACGGCGTTCAGCATCAGTTCAACCGACATAAACATGATGAGCACATTGCGACGAATCACAACGCCAATGGCACCAAGAACAAAAAGCGCCAAACTTAAGATGAGATAGTGATGAAGTGTAATCATAGTTCGCTCTAAAATTTTTTCTTTCCAAGCACTACTGTTCCCACCACGGCAACAAGCAACATCACCGATATCACTTCGAAGGGAACAAGATATTTTGTCATCAGCAATTCACCAAGCACACCTGGGTCACCAAAAGTTTCAGATAAAGCAACCGCTGGCATAGTGGTGGAGCTGGTCAGCGAGAAGCCGATCAAAAGCAAAAAATAAATGCCAAGTGCGGCACCAAATATTTTTCCAAAACGAATGAACCTTGGTTTTAATTGCTGAGGCCCAAGTTGAATAAGCATGATTACAAAAAGGAAGAGCACCATAATGGCGCCCGCATAGACAAGCACTTGAATCACCGCCAAAAACGGTGCCGACAAAAGCGCAAAAATGCCTGCTGTTGCTGCAAGTGCAACTACAAGCCAAAGTGCACTCATAAGCGGGTTTGCGCGAGTGATCAGCAAAAGTGAAGAGATGATACTCACACCGGAAAAAATATAAAATAAAATGGATTCCATAGTTTTATAGTTAGTGCGTTAACAACAACACCACTCCCGTTACAAAAATATTTAAGATGCCAAGGGGAATCATTACTTTCCATCCAAGTTTCATCAACTGATCGTATCGAAAACGTGGGAGCGTCCATCGCACCCAGATAAAGGTCCAAATGAAAAACAGCGTCTTAGTCAAAACCACAATCATCTGCAAGAGAAAGACAGCAATACTGCCAACCCACTCTGGAAGCGTTGCACCCGTGAGCGCAAACACAGCTGCAGCAAGACCTGCAGCGAGGCCTGCTAAAATGACCGCGAACAGAAAAGATTCGTAATCGCGAAGATCGCCCCAAAATCCACGACGTTTCACAAAACGATTAAAAAGCCCAGCTGCACCAAGAGCTGCAAACACAGCTCCACCAATACTTAGCAGACGAAGCACGTGTTCGATATTGTGGTGTAGGTATTCAGAACTTACGTAAGGAATATTCCATCCACCAAAGAAAAGCATGGTCACCAACAACGAACCCACAATAATGTGCGTGTACTCACCCAAGAAAAAGAGGGCAAAACGCATCGAGCTATACTCAGTATGAAAACCAGCTGTTAACTCGGCTTCGCCTTCGGGAAGATCGAAGGGTGTGCGGTTTGCTTCGGCAAAAAGTGCGGTGAAAAAGAGGATGAAGGCAAGCGGTGCTCTGACAATGTTCCAGGAAAGTAGCGACACCCCTTGACTTGCCACGATGTCATTAATGCGAAAACTTTCTGAAAGCATAAAAAGAGGAACAACAGAAAGGCCAAGTGCAATTTCGTAGCTCACCATTTGCGATGAAGCACGAACGGCGCCAAGCAGCGAAAACTTTGAGTTTGAGCCCCAACCTGCAAGCAGGAGTGCATAAATAGACAACGAAGAAAGAGCAAAAATATAAATAAGGCCGGCGTTCAAATCTGAAATCTGCAGCTGAAAACTTACGCCATTGATAGTAAAAGCTTCTGCAAATGGAATAACCGCTGAAACTGAAATAGCCACAAACACCGCAATAATCGGCGCCAAAATCACCAAGGCTTTGTTGGCATGTTCGCTTGAAAAATCAGTTTTGGTAATCAGCTTAATGGCATCAGCAATGCTATGAACAATTCCACCAAGTCTAATAATACCAAAGGCTGTAGCGCGGTTTGGACCACGGCGATCTTGAATAAAAGCAGCGCCTTTTCGCTCGATCCAAATCAGCAACGGCACCAACTTGAGCAGCATCATCATTACCACTACAACTTTAAGAACGGAAAGAAGAAGGCCTAACGATGTCATAACTGCACTCCCACTTGAGGAATGGTATAAAAGCTCGCAGCCGCTAGTGGCTTGTAATGTGTTTTTTCTGTTTCAAACACTTGATCAGCAGATGCAGCCACAGCAAGCTTTCCCCAGCGGTTTGTAAGTCTTGCTGACAAAGTCCACACCGGAACTGATTCACCATGAGGCTCAAACGCTTTGTGAATGCGTTGTAAAATTCCCTTTTTGTTGATGAAGGTTCCATCTTGTTCTGCATATGTTGCACGCGGGAAAACCACATCAGCAAAGCGTCTGTTCATCACTGCACTTTCTGTAACCCAAATTACTTTTGCAGAAAGAGAAGATAAAATTGCTACTTCAGCATCCGAAAGATTGCCCAGCACAAACACCACTTTTTCTTTCATGCTTTTTGAAATTCTTTTCGATGCCATCATTTTTACGCCGTACGTATTAGGATTGCGATCGGCATCGCGGAGAAGCTTATCGGCGAAAGCTTTATCTTCGTCTAAGCCTGTCCAATAAAAATCTGAAACGCCAAGTGATTCTCTGGCAAAGCGTGAGAATGCAATATTTTCCTCATTGGTACACTGCGCTGAAAGCACGCATGCGATTTCATCTCCGCTAAGATTTTCTAAAAGATGATGAACTTCGTTAAGTGCTGCATCCCAGGAAATGCGCTTGTATTCACCTTCAGCGAGAAGCATTGGAAAAAGCGTTCTGTTTTGTGCATTAAGTTGCTTGTATGTCATACGTCCATCATCACACGCCCAACACTGATTCACATCTTCGTTTTCACGAGGGCGCATGCGGTAAAAAATCTTATCATGATGATCCAGCAAAACATTGCAGCCCGTAGCACAACCGGTGCACACACTTGGTGTGCTGGCCAAAAACCAAACGCGTTTTTTGAAACGAAAATCCGAAGAAGTCAAAGCTCCCACCGGACAAAGATCAACCGTACAAAGAGAATACTTGTTATCTAACTCACGGCCGGGAAGCACATCTATAGTTGAATATCCGCCGCGCTCACGCATCATGAGTTCGTGGCTGCCAACCACTTCATCGCAGAAACGAATGCAGCGCGTGCACAAAACGCAACGTTCATCATCAAGATGAACATGAGGGCCAATAGGTTTGGCTTTTGGTTTGTGGATTTTTGCTTCCTGCATTCTAGAATTTTGAAGCGAATGATCGAAGTACTGATCTTGCAATTTACATTCACCCGATTGATCACACACGGGGCAGTCTAGCGGATGGTTCACCAAAATAAATTCAAGCACATCTTTACGCACTTGCCTTGCACCATCGCTATTCACTTGCACCACCATGCCTTCGCGCACCACTTCTTTGCACGAGATCACAGGGCCGCGCGCGCCTTCCACTTCAACCTGGCAAAGCCTGCAGTTTCCAGCGATGGAAAGTTTTGGATGATAGCAAAAATGCGGAATCTCAATGCCCATCTGCTTTGCAGCGTTGAACACAGTAGTTCCCTTTGCAACCTCTACTACTTTTCCATCGATGGTGAGTTTTACTTTTTCTGACATAATCTTCTCAATCTTCTAAAATCTTTTTGCGATGTTTAATCCAACAACACTTCCTTCTTTTGTTGGAAGATAATACGGTTGAAACGAAACTGCTTCTGGATTGCGTTTAATTGCATAACCAATAAGAGCACCAATACCTGCTCCTGCTGCTGCACCACCTCCGGTAGTAAGAAAAACAAGTCCTACTTTTTTTCCGGTACCACCTTCAAACGAACTTAGCGCCTTCACTGCAATGAGGCCAATGGTAAGACCAGCCGCACCACCTGTAGCGCCACCAATCCATGCACCTCTGCCAGCATAGGTTTTTGGTTGCTCTTTTTCAGCTGCCGAACAGAGTGAAGAAACTGCAAAAACCTGAAGTACAATCAAGCTAAGTAAAAAAACTTTTTTCATTTTAGTTCCCCTTTTCTGGTTGCACTTCTCGAACCACTTTTGGTGGCTGCCACGTTGGCGTTTTCATTTTATGAGGGCAATATCCAAGTTTGATATGCTCTTCAAATTCATGTCGAAATTTTGCAATCCATGATCTTACCGGCATGGCAAGCGCATCTGCGAACGTGCAAATAGTTCTGCCCGACATATTATTGGCTTGGCTTAAGAGAAGTTCTAAATCACCGTCTCTGCCATCACCTTTTTCAATGCGATCGCAGATTTTTTTCACCCAACCCGTTCCTTCGCGGCACGGAGTACACTGACCACACGATTCGTGGTTATAAAAACGCGCAATGTCTGTCATCATTTCAACCGCGCAAATGCTATCGTCAAAAATGATCATGCCGCCAGAACCAAGCAGAGTACCTGCTTGCTGCAATGATTCGTAATCGAGTTTTGCATTCATGGCTTCTTCTGCCGTAACCACAGGAACAGAAGAACCGCCCATCACCACTGCTTTCAAGTTGCGGCCCTTCCACACTCCACCACACATGGCCAGCAAATCTTTGAACGGTGTGCCAAGCTCTACTTCATACACGCCGGGTTTTTCCACATGACCACACACTGAAAATAATTTTGTGCCGGGGCTTTTTTCGGTGCCCATCGCGGCATACGCTTTTGCACCGTTATTCAAAATCCACGGAAGAGCTGCGATGGTTTCCACATTATTCACAACTGTAGGTGAAGCCCACAAACCTTCAACGGCGGGAAATGGAGGTTTTATGCGAGGTTGCCCACGATAACCTTCAAGCGAAGAAAGCAAAGCCGTTTCTTCACCACAAATATAGGCACCTGCTCCGCGATGCGCCACCACTTCAAGCTTGAAGCCTGAACCATCAACATCATCGCCAAGCAATTTTGCTTTTTTTGCTTCTTCAATGGCGTTCCAAAATAAATCATACTGCGCTGCAAACTCGCCGCGGAAATACACGTATGCTCTGTTGGCGCCAATGGCATAAGCCGCAATGATAATGCCTTCCAGCAACATATGCGGATCTTTTTCCAGCAAAGCCCGGTCTTTAAACGTTCCAGGTTCACTTTCATCGGCATTCACCACAAGGTATTTTGGCTTTTTGCTGTCTTTGGGAACAAAACTCCATTTCAAGCCAGCCGGGAAACCTGCACCACCTCTGCCTCTAATGCCAGAAGCCTTCACTTCTTCGATCACTTCTTCAGGCTTCATGGAGAAAAGTTTTTTCAAGCATTCATAACGCCCATGCTTTTTCGCCACTTTCAGCGTATGCATTTCTTTGACTTCGAAATGTTGTGTTAAGACTTTTGGTGTTTTTTTCATAATCTTTTAATAATCCACTTGTTTACAATGTCACTGCGAAATTTTTTGAAGCAATCTTAATTTATTTTTTTATCCACGAATGCTTCAGTCGGGGATTAATTCTCACAATGCCTTGTCATCCTGAGTGTAGCGAAGGATCTCCTCGGCCAATTGAACGAGGAGATTGCTTCACTTCGTTCACAATGACACAGAATCCCCGCTAACTTAAATTCAATTCTTATTTAACTCCTCTAAAAGTTTATCCACTTTTTCTGCATCTAAATTTTCATGGTAGTCGTCGCCAACCTGCATCATTGGTGCAGTTCCGCACGATGCCAAACACTCAACGGTAGAAAGATGAAATTTTCCATCGGGTGTTGATTGCCCAGGTTTGATTCCAAGTTTCTCTTGCACATAATCAACAAGCCAATCGGCATTACGTAATCGACAACACAAATTGTTACAAATTTGAAGGTGATGTTTGCCAATGGGTTTGCGATTGAACATGGTATAAAAACTCACCACTTCACAAACCGCAGTAGCATTAAGCCCAATTTTTTGGCCAACGTATTCCATCGCTTCTGGCGGAATCCAGCCTTCTTGATCGTGAACAAGCCACAACAAAGGAAGAACGGCCGCACGCTTTTCTGGAAAGCGTTCCAAAATTTCAGGAATTTTCTCTTCAGCTTTTTTGTTTAATGTGAACGACATAACTTTAACTTCACTTTCTATCGATCAATCTCACCTGCAATAATATTCAAATTTCCAAGAATGGTAATAGCATCCGCAATCATGCCACCCGTGATCATTTGCGGGTAGGCCGCATACAAATTGAAACATGGCGGCCGCACTTTTATGCGATAGGGTTTATCACTGCCATCGCTTACAATATAAAAACCAAGTTCACCATTGGCAGCTTCTGTAAACGAATACACTTCACCAGCAGGAACTTTAATGCCGTGCATAATCAACTTGAAGTGACGCATCATGCCTTCAATAGAACCATACACTTCATGCTTTGGTGGCAGCGCAACATGCGGCTCGGAACACATAATGGGGCCTTGCGGCATTTTGTCTAAACATTGTTCCACCAAACGAATAGATTGTTTCATTTCTTCAAAACGAACAAAAATGCGATCGTAAGAATCGCCATGTTCTCCAACGGGAATATCAAAATTCACATCTGAATAGAAATAATAAGGATGATCTTTTCTAATATCGTAATCGATTCCACACGCCCGCAAACAGGGGCCAGTAAAGCCAAAGCTGATGGCATCTCTTTTTGAAACCGCACCAACTCCCATGGTTCTGTCCATAAAAATACGGTTGTGCTTAATAAGACCTTCTACATCTTTAATGGCCTTGCTTACTTCTTGAAGACATTTGCGCAAATAGCTATCGGTGTTTGCGGGAAGGTCGCGCATGAGGCCACCAATGCGAGTGTAATTAGTAGTGAGCCTTGCTCCGCACAATGCTTCAACCCAATCGGTAAAAAGTTCGCGAGCATTGAAAAAATACCAAAAGTTTGTCAGCGCACCAATGTCCACCAAGTTGGTTCCAATACAAATAAGGTGATCTAAAATGCGGCTCACTTCGCAAATAAGCATGCGAATCCAAATGGCGCGCTCTGGAACTTGAACCGCCAGCAACTGCTCTACTGCCATGCAATAGCCGGTGTTGTTCATAAGCGGAGAAAGATAATTTAAACGATCAGTATAAGGAATAACTTGTGTGTACGTATGACCTTCGGATTCTTTTTCGAAGCAACGGTGCAAGTAGCCAATCTCGGCAACTGCACGGCTGATGGTTTCGCCGTTTAGGTCAACCAAAACGCGGAAACATCCATGCATGGCGGGATGCGACGGGCCAATATTAAGAAACATCGCTTCATGCGACAGGTCTTTCATGTTTGCGTAAGCATCTTCTTCATCTTCATCGTGCTCAGGTTTCCACACTGGAGTTTTTTCAAGTTCGTCCAACAATGTTTCTGAAGTGGGAAGTTTTCCACGTCGATTACACGGAAAATCTTTTCGAAGTGCATGACCTTCAAATTCATGATGGCACAAAATACGTTTTAAATTGGGATGCCCGGAAAACTTGATGCCCAGCAGATCGTAGGCCTCTCGTTCGTACCAATCAGCAGATTTATAGAGTGAGCTAATGGAATCGATGAACGGGTCATCTAAGCTGCATCTGGTTTTTAAGCGAATGCGATGTTTGTGCTTCAACGAATACAGATGCAACACAAGTTCAAAACGTTCTGCTCTGCCAGGATAATCGACACCACACAAATCCATCATGATGTTGAAGGCCATATCTGGCTCATCGCGAAGAAACGCGCAAACCTGCAACCATGATGAACGTGCAAGAAGCACGGTTTCATTTCCGAGGTGCGATGAACTTTCAAGAACTGCTTCTGGAAAGTGCTGCTGTATTTTTTCAATCACTTGCTGCGACACAAAAACCTCTCAAGGGAAAAAATTCTACTGCGAAAGAGTTACACCCCATTTACTCCAAGGAGTTGCTGAAGCATCGTTGGTAATGCTGATCACATTTCCATTATCGCCTGTTGCTTGCAGTTGCTTCAACTCTTCTGCTGCCATGCGCCCTTCCACTGTTGCGGCGTGCTGCTTCGCAAGTTCAGTGTAGGCAGCTATTGCAGCCCGTTGGTATGGCGCTGAACGAACAATAAGTTCGTCTTCTGTAATTTTTCCGTTAAACAAAACCCAGGTCCACTTTCTCCAAATGAAGGAGACATCTTCGTTTACCCGTGCCCACAATAATCTCGCTTTTCGATTCCACTCTCCAGAGGGATGCTGCTTCTGGAATTTTTCAATGCGTGGAAGCACTTTGTCTGGGTGGCCCTCCAGCTTAAGCAGAAGCTGGTAAAACTCAGCTTCATCGACAAATGTGCTTTTCGAATGACGCTTCAACACTGTTTTATAATGACTTCCCGTATACGCAATATAAGCAACACTGGTTCCACCAATATAATCGAACGCATTTTTGCCATAGATCTCGTTCAAGCGTTTTGCTTCATCTCTCATGCAAGCTGGCGTGCTTGGAGCCTTTGAACCCCAATAACATTTCTTTTCTGCACGCTCACTAAACGTATCTTGGAGCAAATCTAAAATTCTTGCTGTAACCGCTAAGGCTTGTGCTGCGTTACTTTCCCGCGGGTGTTCTTGTGCAAACTGTGAAAGCATTTTTGCACTTTCTTCCAACTTTTTTTCCTTCAAGAGCTTCATGCCATCATCAAACTGAGAGGCAAAAGCCGACGACGAAACCACAAAAAAACTGAGAAAAAGAAGTGTCACGAAACGTTTCATAGATCCTTCTTTCTTTTGTTATTCTCTTGTCATCACGCGTGTTCACAATGACAAATCTTCCAACATCACTTTTTCTTTACCTCGTTTTGCGAGCAACAAGTCTTTGTTGTTTTGCAGTTTCAACAAGGCATCAAACAACTGCTCTGGCCGCGGCGGACATCCGGGGATATAAATATCTACCGGAATCACTTCATCAATGCCCTGAAGGGTGTGGTAGTTATCGTAAAAACCACCCGTGCTTGCGCACACACCGAAGGCAACCACCCATTTTGGGTCACACATTTGATCATAAATACGTTTGAGAATAGGCGCTTGCTTGTAGGTAACCGTTCCCATCACCATCAGCAAATCCGCTTGGCGCGGGGAAAAGCGGACGAGCTCTGCTCCAAAGCGAGACACGTCATGCCTAGCTGAAACAGCACCCATAAATTCAATGGCGCAGCACGCCGTTCCAAAAGGAAATGGCCAAAAAGAATTCTTACGGCCCCACGCAATGAGGTCTTCAAGCTTAGATGTAAAAAAACCTGGTGATTCGTTTTTCATATTCACTTTCTTTTCATCCAAAAACTATTGTTCCCACTCTAGAGCGCCTCGTTTCCATACGTAGATAAAACCAATCAGGAGCACGCCCAAAAAGATCATCATTTTCACAAACATTACCAAGCCCAAACCTGCCTCAACAAAACGCAAAAACACTTTGGCCCAGGGATATAAAAACACCACTTCGATATCAAAAATAATAAACTGCACGGCAATAAGAAAAAAATGAATGGGAATTCTACGGTGCGATTCAACTACTGGATCAAGACCACACTCGTATGGCGTGTGGTAGGCTTCGCCTTTGCGAGATTTTTTTCCAATAAACGAAGAAACAAGCACCACAACACTGCCCAAGGCGATGGAGGCAACAAACAAAATAAGTAAAGCTGCGGCTGATTCTGACATAAAAAACCTCTTTGTTTTTCCACGTTCCGGAAAAAGTGCACCTCACCTAACAATCTTTAAAAAGAATGACAATAGTATTATCGATAAGGTTTGAGGCAAACCCTGCCACGTTAAAAGTAATGAGGGAAAGCCTTTATTTTCTCCTTTCCCCATGGCGTCAAATTCTGAACTTTTTTCATTTTTTTCTCATTTTGAGAGCTCAGTGTAAAAAAACGCCTTTCATTTTCAGAGGCTTAGCTCACATTTCAGTGGCATGCTTGTTGCTCTCTTTAAGAATACTGGGAGGAGAGTATGAAAAAATGTGCAATGTACTTGGGAGGAGTTTTTTTATTTACCCTGCTTACGGCCTGTCATGGCGGGCAAATTGTCCGTGATTTTGACGTGGGAAAAGTCGCGGAAACTTCAGATGGTATTGAGACTCTTGCCACACAAGATCAAATTGAAACCTCAATACTCCCAGAACCCGAAGTGAAAGAAACGCTGGAATGCCTTAAGCCAAAAGCTGAAGGCCCCGTTGTGATTACTCCCAGCTGCGGATGCTTGGACGACCTTCCAGAAGATGCCGATGTTGTAGCCTGCGTCAATACAGCCGGCCTCAAAGAATCAACACTCCTGGCGCAGTACCTTTCCATGGAAGCAGATGGAGAAAAAACAGAAACACGAACGTTGCTGGAACAAATGTTCAACTTTTTACCTCCACGCATGGGCATCGCCATTAAATATAAGGACGAATACAAGGCAAATCCAGATACCTTCTGCCTTTCACAAACATCAACACCCGCAAGCACAAGTGACGCTTATGTTCCTTCTGGAAATTCCATTGGAAGCGCATACGGCAGAAATGCTTACACCACAAATGGAAGCGGGCTAACGCTTGGCCAAAACTACAATTATCCTAGCAATGATACTTATGGTGGTGAATCGCATATTTTATCAGAAGCATCACCTTCTACCACAAGCGAACCAACTGAAACATGCAGTCTTTCGCAAGCCATTAAAGAAATTGTGGTCGTAGCCTATCCCGATGAAAGTGACAAAAGTTCTATTTGGGCTTTAGATTCTTGGTTGAGTTCTAAAGAAGGAGACGCAAAACCAGTGCTTACAGCAGAAGAACAGACGGCGTTGGGAACGGTTCCCGAACAAGCAAGTCTTTTTTCTCGCTACGAGTTAAGCACCGAAAGTGCCACGGCTTCATTTCAAGAATCACTTTTTATTGCACGAAAATCAGCGGGAAAAATTTTGGTGGGAACGGCAAAGTATCTGAACGCTTCATTTTCAAAACCAGCTGAAGTATGTGGGTTACATCCTTACCAACAATTACTGAATGGATTTAGACCTTCCAATTTTGTTCTCATCGGTCAAGTAGCGCAAGGAAGTTTCAATAAGTTTTCTTCTCTCTTTTTGGTGAAGGAAGCCCCAAAAGAATCTCTGCCTTACTTTGCGGGCGCCATGAATTTTAGCGGCGACATGCTCTATGCCCACATCAAAGGATTGTGGGACAAAGACAAACCCGCCATCGAACTTATGACCGTGCTCAACACTTCGCTGCTAGACCTCAATAAAGTAGACACAGCACTTGAAGAAGAAACAGCGCAGAGCATTGGCAGCAGTAATCAATAACGGGAAAAGGGAAACGAAGATGAAAACACTTCAACACATTTGCTTTCTTTTTATAGCGCTCGTCATCGCAAGCTGCAGCGGAGGAAATTCTGGCAGCAGCACTCCTGCGGCTGCTACTTCCATTGCTGGCATTATTGATTCTGAACAAGATTATCTTTTTCAACATGAAGCTTTTAGCCTGAGCATTTCTGCAAAAAGTTTTGATGATGAGGAAAGTGTTGAATACAAAGGCTTTGAGACAGGTGAAGACAAAGTTGACATCACTTCTCTTGGAAATAATTTTACTTTAGTAGGAACTCCGCTCGTTTTACATTTCAACTCTACTCATATGAGTGATGCTGACAAACCTCTTATCATCACCCTTCCCATTCCTGCTGGCGTTGATATGAGCAAAGGCATCATGCCTTTCATTCGCCTTATGGGTTCATCTGTTGAGAATGGAGAAATGCATCAAAAAAAATGGCGGCCGTTCATTGGAAAAGTTGATGCTGAAAAAAGAACAATCACTCTTCATCTTTTCAGAACTGCAGAAAATGTAGAACTTGTCCTGATGCAGTTTAGAGGAAATGCAACTGATCAAAGTTTACATATTTCAACCAATGTGAAAAGCGCAGCGCAGGCTTTATCTGCTCAAACAAATGTGGGCAAAAATATTCCTGAAGGAGAAGAGGAATGGTATGAACTTCCGTGGGCTCTTGTGTGTGATGTAAGCAACAACATCAGCGATGAACATTTAAACACCTGCCAAACAGTTGCTGGTGAATTTCTTGCTCCATTTTTAAATCAAGTGTCTCAATATTTTAAAGAACTTCGCTTTACGCCAATCGCCTTAAATTTTGCGCTTCTTGAAGAAATACGAGCTGTTGCAGGACAAGATTTCACGACAAGCTTAAGCGCAGAACTTGATGACCGAAGACCGCATCTCCCCATCATTCTTACTGCTGCTGGCATGTGCCCAGTGTTTACGCATAGTTGCTACGACGACAGCACGCATACAATATACATTACTTACGACATCTTCAATCCTAACGAAGTTCCTTTTGCCAATTTAGAAATCGCGGACACTCTTTTTAAGAGTTTTATTTCACAGAATTACAAAGGCGAAAATAAAACAGACCTTTTCTCATCAAAAATGTCATGGCTTCGAAACGGAATGGCTATCGCCCTTCAAGATGCGATGGCTCCTGGATTTGCAGACCAGCACTATGGTGAACGAGACTGGAAATTAGCTTTAAACAAAATAGATGATATCCCAGCTGTAATTTGGGAAGATGCTGATGGAAATCAGAACTTTCCAGCACTTACTTTTCCAGACCGACAAGTGCACCCTGTCTTTTCAGTTCCGTCTATTGCAAATGCAACAGGAAATCCCATTTCTTATTTCAGTGGATTTTGGAAAAATCTTGATGGCATTAGCTATGAAAAAATTGCAGATGCTTTTAGGGGAAGTACTGGAGAAATTTTCCCTAACCATCTTAAAGACTTTTATACTGCACAAAAAGCTGCCGGAAAAATTGAGTGCCCAGTTGTTGAAGCGAGAGCTGACGGATTTGCAAGTGGCGAAGAAAAATTTGTGTGGCCACGAACTCATCCCATGGCAAGTTCATGTATGACCATAAAAAGTCCCGACAGAAAAAAATGTATGAACCTTCGCAGATTGGGTGATGGCATTTTTTCTGCCAATGGTCTTGTTCCCACAAATAATGCAGCTCTTCTTCTGGTAAGTGGAAATGGAAACACGCTTCCTCTTTCTGCTGCAGATGGTGTTCTCAAAACCGATGCAAGCTCACTTACGCTTCAGTATATTTCAAACACAAATTACGAAGTTGCAAATAGTGATCAACTGGAAACTACGGTAGGTATTACATTAGAAGACTGTCAGCATGATGCGTTTGAAGGGGTGTGGTTTTTACAATCATCTCAATCTGAAAAAAGAAGCTACTATCCTTGGAGAAACGGTGATGCAGATGTAGATGTTTCTAGCCGTGATTATTCACAGTGCTTAACGCCAGTTCAAGTTAATGGCGCATCATATATGATCATCAAGAAAAAGCCTGACGTAGACAACACCTACCTCATACAAATACGTCCTTCCATTTTATCAAGCGCTGGAAACTCAAATTGGAAAGAAGTTGTCGTAAGTGGAGTTGAGCAAAACATGCTCGACTTCCGCTTAAGCTATGTTGATTTTCCAGAGATTGGCAATAGTCAAAACATCACTGCTTTTAGTTCGCGAGAGCATTTGGTGTTAAATGATTCTGGAAACATCAGCAATCACACAAGTGGTGCTTATAAATTGAAAATGGCTCATCATCAGCAATGGGTGAATGTTCCTTACGAAGAAACGGCTGATGTAGAATACATAAAACTGTTTAACACCATAAACACGCCATTCAACTTTGCTGCAGATCCACAGCAGGCTGGTGAAGAACTTAATTGTCACGATGGCAACAACCTCTTCATCGAGGGAGTGCGGTATCAGGACTGGTTGGAACAGCAGCAACAGCCGTAAAAAAGGAAATGTTCATGCTGAAGACAAATGATAAAATAAGTTTCGCCATTGCACTTTCACTGTTGATGCTTTCCTGCAGCGGAGGAAGCTCTTCTTCCAACACAGCAGCACAAGTGTCAGATCAAGCGCCCGTTGA
The DNA here is from genome assembly GCA_002796345.1 of Deltaproteobacteria bacterium CG11_big_fil_rev_8_21_14_0_20_42_23. NCBI lineage: Bacteria > Deltaproteobacteria > Deltaproteobacteria bacterium CG11_big_fil_rev_8_21_14_0_20_42_23. The sequence continues at coordinate 48,521 of PCXC01000017.1, forward strand.
CACAGCTGGAATCATAAGTTCCACCAACGGCATTGAAGTGAAAGAAGTCAACTTCTCTCTTAAGATTGCTGCAGATAGTTTTGCGGACGATGAAGTAAAGTACAAAGGTTTCTTCGTGGGCAAAGATCAAGTGGCAGCTGATCAAATTGATGCAAGTTACACCATCGTGGGAGAACCCATTGTGCTTGAGTTTGACGATGGACATCTTTCACGCTCTGACAAACCAATTTTAATCACACTTCCCATTCCAAAAGAGATTGATATCAGCAAAGGTATCTTGCCTTTGTTTCGTTTTGAAGGAAAACAAATTGAATTTGAACATGTTGATGCAAGTGAATGGGATTTACTTTTTGGAAAACTTGACCTTGAAAAAAGAGAAATCACACTACAACTTTATGCAACTGCAGAAAATGTTGAGATTATTTTAGTGCAAGATCCAAATGCTATACCTTCCGCTATAAAAAATATTCTCCCACAAACAAATGTTTCAGAAGTTTCAAAAAGTATAGGGACAAAGTCAACAGAACCTGAAGACTTGCCTTGGTCAGAGTTGCCTTTAGCCGTTTATTGTTTGCCTAACATCCATACCCTTTCACACACTCCGGATTTCTTTCTGCGATGCAACAATTCTTTTGATCAGGTTGAACCACATTTCAGGCACGCAGCACAATATCTTGCACAAATAGGAGTCGATAAAGTCGCAGCGTTAATAACTCCCCTTATCTTTGCACAAATGGTCTACACCTACCCTATTGTAGCAAGGGACCATAATCCTAATACATTTCCTCATTTGATGATTGCTGTAAATGGAGTTATTCGCAGAAGTTCTGTTGGTGGATACAATCCAGCCTCTCGCATAATGCATATTTCATTAAAATATGCAGAAGAAGGCGGAGAAAATCTTTCAATCTTATTAATACACGAATTATTCCACGCCTTTCAATATTCAGCATATCAAGGAAAACGCAATAACCCTTATGCAGGATGGCTTGAAGAATCTACTGCTCAAGCTTCAGAGAATTTTTATGAAAATAGTGATGGCATTACAGGTAGATGGGAAATTCCTTTACGCACCTATAAAAGCAAGGGGCCTCAATACGACAGGTATCCCCTTTACAGCCATGGAAACTTAGCTTCTCCAAATGCTCTTACTAATTTTTGGAAAAAGCTCATGAGTTATGTTGATGGTAAGCTAAACTATAATAATACCGAAATAACTTATAACGAAACGTTTGGGAAAATAGGGAGGTCTTTCACAGATCAGTTTATTGCAGTCAATGACTCTGCTCGTCAAAAGAAAAAAATTAAATGTCTTCCAGTAGAATTAGACACTGATGCAAATGGCCAAAACTATTTTGTAATGACCACTCACCCTATGGCAAGTAGTTGTGTAAACGTCTCTGGAGACACTCGTCAAAACCAATGTGTTGCACGTATAAAAAGGCACGCTTCAAACAATGCTGTTATCGCATTGGCATCAGACGTTGGGAACAATACTCCATCAGGAGAACTCCCTGCTAATACAGAAGTGGAAATCGATGCTTCAGCCGTTCAAATACACCTCATTTCTTTTCATGATTTCGATCTTCCTGACAATGCAACAATTGAAAATAGATTCGATGTTTGGTTTGATGAAGAAGGTGTGAACTGTGAGTCTGATCCATTTACAGGAGTATGGTTTTTAGAATCCTACACTGAAAATGGTGTTCCTCATGATTATCGAACTAGGATTCCACCTTTTGATTTAAACAATTTTTTTATTGTTGTTTCACCAAAGCAAGTTGGCTTTACTACTCTACAAGCTGATCGGGAAGAATATGGAAAATATTTACTGCGCTTCAAGAACGCCGGTCCTTTACCTCCAACTGGTGAATATGGCTTTTATACCGAAATAAAAGGAAATGAGAGCAAATACTTTGACAACATCCTTCATGATACTGATTTCAGGGATTTTTATGATATTAATGGTGAGGGCGTGCCATATCTCGATCTTCATGAAACTGTTACCCTTGATGAAGAGGGATATCTTATTAGAGCTATTGAAGGTAACTATAAAACTTTAACAGGCAATCCCAAAAATTTAATGCGCGCTTTGGCGGGCTAAACACCTCTTCCACTGGTAGAAGAGGTGTTTAGAAGATCAGTAGAATTGAAATACAAAAGGATTTTTAAAAATTATTTTTCTTCTGATTACCAATTTACTGTGGAACCCGATCCAGAACTTGCACACTCAGATGGAGCAAGACTAAACCTCTTTATTAATGGAGTTCGTTACTTAGACTGGTTGGAGCAGCAGAACACAAACTAAAGCAAAACTTCCAGCATCAACGTCACCGGCCCGTCGTTGGTGAGGGGTGTCAATGGCAAACGAAACTAAACGGCTAACTAACAAAGGGGGGAAATTTAATCTAAAAAATTAATTTTTCTGGGATCTTGTCAGGAGCACAGACAGCATCTGCAAAAATAAAAGCGATCATTTCTGATATCATCTGAATTTTCACCAGAAGCAATAACAATCTTCCCAACACCCTGCTCTTTCAAGTAACAAAGAGTTTTAGCAAGTGTCCAAGTTGAACCATCAATATTTTTATCAACATAAGCCTGGCTGTACTTTGTGTAGTCTAGATCTTCCGCCTCACACGCTTCCATGGAAGCAAAAGTATCAAGATGCTCAATACCCAATCGCTGTTTACTCACCTTCCAACTCAAACGAATGCCTTCATCGTCATCGATGACTAAAATACTCATGCTTCGTTGTTCGTTGTTTATCGTTTGTGAATCTGAAGGCTGCACTTCCTGACCCAAGAGCTTCAAAGAAGCTCGCAGCTTGATCGGAACAAATCCAGCTAAACTCTTCGGAATGAGTTTAATACCAAGCTCTTTGCACTTTTCTCTCACCTCAGGCTCTTCATATCTGCTAGAAACAAGAATTGTTTGTTTGTGAACCCCAAGTTCTTCGACAATTTGAACACCATTTTCGTTTTCACCTAATAATTCATAGTCGCAAAGAAAAAGAGTTCGTTCACTTCCATTATTTTGATTCTTGTACCATTTTTTTAATTCTAACCCAGATGAAAAATGAGAAATCGAAAATTCTTTAGGGTTATCTTTTCTCAATACATCAAACTTACTCTTCCATACTTGGTGAATTGATGTTTCGTCATCGAGAATAACTAGTTCCCCCTGAAAAACCCATTTTTTCAAGATAGCGGACCTTGAGCGGTGTGTTTTTTCGGAGGCTCAACAAAAATCAACCTCAA
>PCXC01000018.1 GCA_002796345.1 Deltaproteobacteria bacterium CG11_big_fil_rev_8_21_14_0_20_42_23
ATACGCTCATATTGAGCTTTTGTAAGTTCCATCCCTCCCACATCTCACTTTATCTCTTCTTTGTCAATTAGTGTTAACACGCCCTAGTTCTGCAACGAATGCTACCGAATCTGGAACACAACAAGTAACCGTAACGATTACCGATGATGACACTGCCGGGATGACAGTTGCGCAATCCGGAGACGCAACCAACGTTACTGAAGGCAGTACTACAGATACTTTTAAGGTTGTGCTCGATTCAACTCCAACCGCAGATGTAACAGTTACTCTTACTGCAGATGACGAAACGAGTCTTGATACTTCCAGCTTAACGTTCACTTCAGAAAACTGGAACACAACTCAAACGGTAACCGTAACTACGGTTGACGATGATCTTGTAGAAGGTGCACATACGTCTACCATCAGCTTTAGTGTAGCAAGTGAAGATGCAGACTATAGCGATTTTTCTCTCACTGATATTACGGCAAACGTTACAGATGATGATTCAGCAGGTGTAAGCATTGCGGAATCTGGCGGAGCAACAAGTGTAACGGAAGGTTCGGTGACAGCAGATACTTATACCGTCGTGCTTACAAGTGAACCGACAGCAAACGTTGTGGTTGTACCAACATCAGCCAGTGGAGCTCAAGCTTCTCCAGCTTCGCTCACCTTTACATCAGCAAACTGGGATACACCACAGACAGTTTCCGTGTTATCAGTAGACAACAGTTTAGATGATGGAAACCAAACTATTATCATTACGCATGCAGCAAGCAGTGACGATACAGATTACGATGGAATTGAAATTAACGATGTAAATGTAACTGTAGTTGATGATGATTCAGCTGGTGCAAGCATTAGCGAATCAAGTGGATCAACAAGTGTAGACATTGATGGAACCAGCGATACGTATACTCTTGTTCTCACTTCACTTCCAAGCGCAAGTGTAACGGTTACTCTAAATGGCGGAACTGATGTAAGTGTTTCTCCAACAGCACTTACCTTCACCACCGCAAATTGGAATACTCCGCAAACCGTGACGGTAACCTGGAATGCGGCTACTGGAGATTCTGCAACTATTACGCACACTGCAGCAAGTGATGATGCAAGTTATAACGGAGTTTCTATTGCAAGTGTTACCGTGAGTATCACCGATGGAGAAACTGAATCGTGCGGAGATGGCCCAGTAGCAAGTGCTGGCAGCGATGTTGTGCTCAATGCAAGTGACACGGTGACCTTAAGTGGAGCAAGTTCAACTGGATGTAACTTAACGTACAGTTGGGCTATTACTTCAGGTGATGGAAGTGTAAGTAGTGCTACAAGTTCAACGCCAGTGTTTACTTCAGCTGGAGCTGGAACAAGCGTTGTTACCTTAACCGTGACTGATAGCAACAATGAGAGCAGCACCGACACCGTGAGCATTGTGCAAGTAAGTCAGAACGTGACCGTTGTTACTCCAAGTGAACAAATTGTTTTGTCCGGTAGCAATTACAGCGTTAGCGAAACAGCACACGGTTCAGGAAGTATCACCTTAAGCTTCACGTATGATGGCAACGAATTCACGATCATTGTTCCAAACAGATCTGCTTCAAGTCTTGATTATAACATTGCCATTACCAATGCGGGTTTTGTGGTGGTGTGTTTACCAGAAGCTTCAAGCCAAGAGGGGGTTTGCTACTTCTCGCAATCAACAGCCGATACCCTTTCAGGCTTGTATGAACTGAACGAACGAAAAAGTACTCCATCAGCATTTAACACTGTAAGTGGATCTCAATCGGGAGATCGGCTTGGACATGGCATTGGATCAAACAACGCCGGAGATCACGTTTACATCTCAGCGCCAGGAGCTTCAACTAATGGGATCATCAGAATTTATGAACTTGTAGACGGAAGTCAACCAACGGAAACAGGAAGTGTGTTTGGAAGTTTAGATTATCCAGCATGATCAGCCTTTAGAAATGGATTTGTGCTTGAAGATGCAGACAGTATTTTCTTTGGAGATTGTAACGCTTCATCAAATGAGCAGCTTAACTTAAGTGCTTCAGCATCGGGAGATAGCGGTACAGACTTAGAATCCCGCGGACTCAGTGATGGAGAAATGCCATACATCTTTATGCAGTCTGTTGTAGATTTGGGAAGCAGCGTCAATCTTTCTACAAGCGATCCTGACCTCACGGTTGATTGTACCAACTGCGCGCTCCAAGGCAGTGCCTTTGGCGACGTGAACAATGATGGAGAAGATGACATGCTGTTGTGCACAAGTGATGCGGCGTACATCATGTATGGCCCGCACTCACTCAGCGTAGCTCTTAGCTTAGATGACGCCGATGTAACCATCAGCAACGATGTGGGTGATGCTTCATTCTGCCAATCTTCATCAATAGCTGATGTTACAGGAGACGGTGTTGCCGATATGGTGATTGGTGGAGAAAATTCACTTTACGTTGTTTATGGATCGTCAGGTTTGTCAGCCAGCATTTCATTGGCATCAAGTTCTGTAGTGAATATCATCAGCGGAGTTGGTGTGGGTGATGACATCTTGATTAAGAGTGATTCCATTTCCATTTATTCAAGCGATGCAAAACAATATACCATTGGAGGAAGCAGTTCGATCAGTGGAACATCTGACGGTGCTTCAGGCGCTGCAGGCAATTATCTTGGATGTCAACTAGGATCCGGCGGAAATCTAGATATGTCACCACTTGCCGTTTTCGCCTTCTTTCTCACAGGCCTCATTTTCTTCCGAATAAAAAGCACCAACCATGCAAGTGAAGACGCAGCTTAAGTCTGCAAGCCGTTCACCCTCGCTTTTATAAGAAGAGCATTCCCGTAGTAGGCATAGCTGCGCGAGCTGCAGCGCCTAGTCCGTATGAGGTTCCATCTAGTGCAGGAAGTTGTACTTGCAATGTAGAGCGAGCAAAGCGTTGTTCTCCAGCGCTTGCACTCCATGTACTTCTTGGATGTACCGTTAAAGCCCCGAAAGTAATTCGTCTATCTGTGACATCGCTTATTCCAACAGCATGTTTGAAAGAAGGGAGTGAGCTTTGAACACTGAGAAGGCCTGTTGCACCATCTGTTTTTATAGTGATGCTTTTTTCAAGACTTGGATGTGCTGATGATGCTGCAAGTCGTATTAAATCTAAGGTGAAAATTGCCAGGTTTATGGGATTTTCAGTTACGATGTCAGTTCCTTCAGAGAGAAGTGTTGTTTGAGGAAGAATTCCTTCACCGTTGAATCTCGTTCTTAGAAGATATTGAAGCGATTGGTGTTGAGCTAAAGCGGCTCTGAATTCATCTGCAGTATCAAGTGCTGTCGCATCGAAAGAGCGTAACCATTCTATCGTAGCTTGCCCAAGTGCTAAATGTGTATTGCGTTGATAACGAAATTCAGGAAGATTTTTTATATCATCTCTTTTATAGCCTTCAATTTCTTCCAAAGCTTTATCTGGTGAAAAATATTTTGCAAAAGAAGTGAGAAGGGTGTTCACGGCAAGTCTTGCAACTTGTATATTCGCGCCCTCTCGTGTCTCTAAAGCTCCAAGCAGATCTGCGAGAGCGTGTTCAAATTTAATGACATCCGCACACACTTGCCCCCAGAAAAAAAGATTGGCTCCTGGCCAAGTGCCTATTTGCCTGCGTTGTCCAAGGAAGGTTTTAAAATATTTTTCTACCTCATCAAAGTTTGCTCGGTGAGGTAGAAGTCCCTTTGTAAAAAAAGCTCTTGCTTCGGTACGATCTCGAAAACAAGCTTGGTCACGTGCCCACAATGCAAAATGTGTCCTATATGCTTTATAAGCTTCGCTTCCAGCAGTGCCTTCAGTTTCAAGATAAAGCGATTCTAAAGACTCATCATATAATCTAAACATTAAATCTGTATGTGCAAGTATTGGTGTTTGAACTTGAATAATGGTGACTCTTTCATCCGGTATTACCGCTGGTCTCATAACATTTCCTTCCTTCAAAAGCTTAACATCACTGTAATTGCCGCTCACTTAGTGCGTTGCGGCTGCTATATCAACTCTTTTTTACCTTAGCATTCTTAAACCAGCCATTGGCAGTGATGGTGGGTTCACGGAACTTGCTTGTTATCATTTTTCACCTGTCCCGAAGCCACCTATCAAAGTTCCCGTTGATGTGGAAGCTGTGTCGAGGTGTGGAGTGCTTGTGTCTTGATTTTTCTGTCTTGCGATTTCTGGAATGACAAGAGAAAGGCGTGAGTGATATCCAACAGCTTGTTGTTCTGCACTTGCTTCCTCTACGGTCAGTTGAGCATTGGGATGAATTTCTTTTGCAGCTTCAGCTAATGCTGCTTTTGCGGCGTCACTGTTTTCATATCCAGCAAAAAGATTGTAAGAAGTATCCAATATCAGCAGAGCATTTGGCATCTGATGTGGGATAAGAATTTCCAGTTGATGAGACTTGCGCATCGCTAAAGCACCCACCATACGCAAAACTTCAAGCAGAAAAATTTTTACTTCAATTGGCTTATCCGTTTGAAGTTCGGCTAATTCTGAATGTGCCGTTATTCTTGTAGCATAGTCTATAGCTACACTTGCTGCTTCCAAGTGTTTTATAAAGCTTGAAACACTTTGATGCTGTTCAAAGAATACATTGCTCAGACGAAGAAAGGCGTTGTAAGCATCTGATCCCACTTTGCCTTGGTTGATATACAAATCTCTTAAATTAGCATGTGCATTGTACAGATAAAGTGCAGCTAATCTGCCAATGTGAAAATGATGATCGGCCTCAAAGGAATCGCCAGCTGAAGAGAGTGTATAAAGATTTAAGGTATCAGTTTCATATCTTGTGAGTTGGTCAAAGAGTTCTTTCAACTCTATTGCATTGTCGGTTGTAGGATTTCTTCTTTTTTCAGCTGCCGAAAAACCAAAGCTGCGCAGGATACTTTCGTAAAAAATATAGTCACGCAAAACAATTCCCCATACATCATCTGCTGCTACTGCACCGTGACTTGTGGTGCGAAAAAACCGGTGAAAGTGATATTCCAAAGTATCGTGAGGTTGTACAGTTCCCCCAGCTGTTCTTTCACACATGAACTTTGCATCATTTCTCTCAAAGGCAGTTTGAAAACGATCCAAGGCTGAAGGTAGAGTGTTTGGAAAGGGACCAGCGAAATCTCTTGCTGTTCGCACGTGCCTGTAAACGGTATCAGAGAAAAGATTGTAAGCACTTTGCTGCGCCCTTGAATCACTTGCCCCGGTCCAAAGCTGATAAAGTTCATGAGCTCTAAAAGCTGTATACCCTGCACGTGCTTGACCTGGTTTCAGTACAAGAAACATAACCACTCCATCCAAACGATAAAAATATCGTTATTCCCAAATAGTATCACGCTGTTCGAGTTCTTTTTCGAGCATTTGTGAAAGAAGTTGCTTCATTTTTTCAGCTTCGGCTGAAAAATAATCAGCGCGCTCTAAATCAGCCGTAGAAGGCGTTTTAGGGCGAATGGGTTTTCCAAAAACGATGGTCCATTTCGTGGGAAGCGGAATAAGCCCAAGTGGCCCAAGCCAAGGAAAGGTAGAAGTGGCGGGGAGATAGGGAAGTCCAAGGTAGTGCGCGAAGCTTTCATTTTTCTCTAAAAGTGGGCTCGATTCTTCGGCCCCAATAACAGCCACGGGAACAATAGGCGCATTATGCTCCAGCGCGAGCTTCACAAAACCACCGCGTCCAAACGATTGCAGCTGATAGCGATGTTGATAATCTTTCGAGAGTCCCTTTACCCCTTCCGGAAAAAGTAAAACCTGTTCGTTATGCGACAAGAGGTGTTTCGCATTTTGAATTGAAGCGGGCAAACCTCCTACAAGCCGCATAAATGCTGCGCCTCCGGGAAGGTTGAACACAAAATCATCTACTAAGTAGCGCGTTTGTCGCGCCGCTTTGGTGTGGTTGAAAAGTGCGCAGGTGATCATGCCCGCATCAAAGGGAATGAGGCCAGAGTGATTGGCAATAAACAAGGCTCCCTTTTTTTGCGGAATATGTTCAGCACCTTTTACGGTAACTCGAAAATAGTGATGATAAAAAAACTGCGAAAAAATACGAATGAGCGAAATAATATTTTGGCTTTTCCCTTCTTCATCAATGTCGGAGGTGAGCTCATCAAAAAATGCCGAAGACTTTCCAATATACTGCGAAAAAGTTTGATAGGCCTTAAAGACTTCTGGCTGCGAAGAAACAAACTGTAAAAAAGAAAGGTTAAGTTCTTGAAAGTGTTTGCTTTGCGAAAAATCGGCAAAAAGATGTTTTAAAAATTCTTTGAACAAAAGAAAATCGGAACTCACACGCTTTGGAGTAAAATAAGGCTGGGACATGGCAGGGGTTTAACGTCTAAAAGTGAGAAGGTCTACTTCTTTTTGCCTGAGAATAATAATGGAGGGTGACCAAAAAGAGAATGGCGTCCACAATTCCCGAAACCAAGTAGAGAAAAAGAGGAGTTGAGGTGTAAAAGACATACAGGAAAGCCAGTGTAGACGTAGCTTTGGCGACTAAGATAACGCTGGCATAGTGAATATGACGCAGGTTGTTATTTGCAGCTTTTAGTGCGCAGTAGCTCAAAACAAAAAACGAAGACAAGCCCAAGACAAACCAAAACTGAAAATCACTTGCAGATGTTGCAGTATGTTTCCAGTGAAAAAAAGTAATTCCAATTTGACTGACGTAGTTGAAAATCCATTCAGAAAAGAAAAGAAAAGCGAACGCAAAGAAGAGATAAACAAGCCCAAGTAATCGCATAAAGGCAACAAAATTTCTCTCTTGTTTGGTAAAACCAGCATCCCTCATGGTTGGTTTGATTCGCAGATGAGATCTAAAAAGTCAATGAATAGTTCAATGGTTCAAGAGGGCAATGGGACAATAGTGAAATCAGAAGCGAAGCGGTACTGATTTCCAGTTCGAGAGAAATATTCTTTCCTTTGTGAGAGCGCACTTTTGAGGCCTTCATCTCTCTGACAGCCATAAAGAAAATGATGAAGGCCGAAATGTTGGATGAAATTTCCGCGGCGCTTGAGCGGAAATTTCAGAGCGACGCAAAGGAAAGAATATTTCTCACACAATTCAAAATCAATTCCCGGAGCCGGAGTTTGACTTTCGTGGAGTGTATTGATATTTCCCCGCGTTCATCTTTTTCATCTGGAATGTGGAGTTTTTGTGACAGTTTTTCCAAAACAAGTTTTGCGACCAACTTACGCTGAAATAAATTTGTCGGCGCTTGTTTCAAATTTTCAATTACTTTCCCGTCTTCTTCCAAAAAATACCGAAATCTTAGCCATGGTAAAAGCCGATGCCTATGGTCATGGTGTTTTGCCTGTTGCAAAAACTTTGTTGCAGTTTGGTGTTGCCGGTTTTGGCGTTGCTACTATTGAAGAAGGCATCGAGCTGCGGCAAGCAGGAATTGATTGCCCAGTTTTGGTGATGGGTGGTTTGCTGGGTTTGGGTGAGCATGCCGCAGAAGCCATGATTGCCGCGGGTTTAACGCCTGTGATTCATTCAGCTGATGGGGTTCGATTGCTAAACGAAGCGTGCGCGCGATGTGGAAAAAAGCTAAAGGTGCATCTCAAAATCGATACCGGCATGGGCCGGCTTGGTGTGCGCCCAGAGGCTTTGGCCTTGGTGTTGGCGCGCTTGAAGCAAGCCCTACATTTGCAACTTGAAGGAGTGATGACGCACTTTGCTGAAGCTGATAATGAGAGCAGAACAGCAGAACAAATTGCAGGATTTGAAAAAGCCATGAAGAGCATCAAAGATTTTTTTCCCCATATTTCTGTATGGCATGCTGCAAATTCACAAACCATCATTCGCAAACAAGGTGTCAATCTTTCAGCTTCAGAAAAATGGTGGGCACGCCCGGGAATAGCGCTCTACGGCTCAAGTTGCGGAGTGCCGCTTCCAAAAGAGGAAAAGCTTGAACCTGTTATGAGCATCAAAAGTCAGTTAGCGCTTATCAAAAGAGTTCCAGCCGGTTCCAAAATTAGCTACGGTGGAACATATGTATGCAAACGTGAAACACGGCTAGCTGTTGTTCCAGTTGGATATGCCGATGGTTACCCTTGGAGACTATCGGGAAAAGCGTTTGCGTTGGTGCAAGAAACCCGAGTTCCCGTTATCGGCAGAGTGACCATGGATATGATTATGCTGGACATCACCGATCTTCCACAAAGCAAAATTGGAGATGAAGTGGTGTTGCTTGGAAAACAAGGTGCGGCATTTATTGGTGTGGATGAACTTTCGAATTGGGCTGGTGTAATTCCATACGAAGTGTTAAGCGGAGTTTCAAAACGTATTCCACGCATTTATGTGAGTTCAGCATGTTAAAGTCTCGTGCCTTAAAAAAAATAAGTTTCTTGCAACAAGTCGCTAGCAATTTTGGTGAGAAAATACTTGGTGCCCTTTCGCTTTTTGGAAATTGGTATCTCTTCTCCAAAGAAATTTGCATTTGGATGTTCAAGCGCCCATTCCGAACAAGACAGTTCTTCCTCCAACTTGAATTTGTAGGTGTGAAATCAACTTGGATTATTGTGTTAACCGCCTTCTTCACCGGAGCAGTGTTTGCGCTCCAATCTGGAAAAGTGTTTGCACTTTTTAACATGGAAATCATGGTGGGTGCCACGGTTGCGCTTTCACTTGCGCGTGAATTGGCGCCAGTTTTTTCCGCGCTTATGGTTACGGCAAGAGCATGCTCTGCAATGGCAGCAGAACTAGGCACCATGGTAGTTACCGAGCAGGTGGACGCCATGACCACCATGGCTGTTGAGCCCGTTCAGTATTTGGTGGTGCCACGAGTTTTGGCAACTACAGTGATGCTTCCTATTTTAACGATGTTGTTTAACCTTGTGGGAATTTTTGGTTCTTATGTGGTTGGAGTTTATTTGCTTTCCATTCACAAAGGTCCGTTTATGAGTAGACTTTATTATCATCTCGATGTCGAAGATATTGTGGGTGGATTAGTGAAGGCAGCCTTTTTCGGTTTTACCATTGCAAGTATTAGTTGCGCTCAAGGGTTTTGGACAAAAGGTGGAGCTGCTGGAGTAGGAAAGTCTACAACCCGCGCTGTAGTTATGTCAGCGGTCTCCATCCTCATTTTAGATTATTTTCTCACCACGTGGATTTTGGAATATTTCACACACTAATTATGATCGAACTTAAAAACATTTGTAAATCATTTGGCGAACAACAAGTTTTGAAAAACTTAAGCCTCTCTTTGCCCAAGGGAAAAATCACCGTCATTATTGGTGGTTCCGGTTCAGGAAAAACCGTAACACTTCGGCATATGATTGGCTTGCTGAAACCAGATAGAGGGCAAGTGCTGGTTGACGGTGTAGATATCAACAAACTGGGAAGAGTGGAATTGAATGAATGTCGAAAAAAATTTGGAATGCTCTTTCAGCATGCCGCTTTATTTGATTCGCTGAATGTAGAAGAAAATATTGCCTTTCCTCTTCGTGAACACAGGCAATTAAAAGATGAAAAAAAAATTCGGGAAATTGTTGCAGAAAAATTAGAACTTGTAGGTTTGCCGGGCACCGAAAAGAAAATGCCAAGCGAGCTTTCGGGCGGGATGGCAAAGCGAGTGGGCTTAGCCAGAGCCATTGCCCTGGAGCCGGAAATTATTTTGTACGACGAGCCCACAACGGGGCTTGATCCTCTCATGACCCTTGCCATTGATAATCTCATTTATTCCATGCAGCAAAAACTAAACATTACTTCTATTGTAATTAGCCACGATATTTCATCAACATTACGTATTGCCGATCAAATCGCCATGCTGTATCAAGGCGAGATGATTGAAGTAGCCGATCCTGAAACATTTCAAAAATCAGACAATCCTGTGGTTCAAGAATTTTTGAATGTAAGTCATCAAAAAATATCTGGGGGGAAACAGTGAAAAATTGGTCCGTTGAAGCTCGCGTTGGAGTTTTTGTTTTTATCATTTTGCTTTCTCTTGCCTGGCTTACCCTTCGCATCAGTGATCGAGCCGCAGTAGGAGGTACTGGTTACGAAATTTCCTTCAACGCTTCCTCTGCAAGTGGGCTTAAAGCTAAGGCTCCTGTTGAATTAGCGGGAGTTTCAGTTGGTTTGGTAAAAGAAGTTGAGCTTGGAGAAAATCAACAGGCAAAAGTAGTGATGGAACTCAATGACAATGTAAAATTGCCAGCAGACTCAAAAGTTATTTTGCGCACCAGAGGTTTTCTTGGTGAAACTTATGTGGAAATTGTTCCAGGTCAAGAATCTGACAACCTTTTAAAATCAAACGGAACGCTTCAAGATGCAACACGAACTGGCGATGTCAATTCTTTGGTGAGTCGCTTCAATGAAATTGCAGACGATGTAAAAGAAGTTTCAGGCAATGCTAGGTCTAAAGCTGGTTCAGATCCAGATGCTCCGGTAAATCAAATTATTGCAAACCTTCAGGAATTCACGCGAGCTATCAAAGATGTCACCGTACAAAATTCTCAAAACATCGATAAAATTGCAACCAACCTTGCCGTTTTAAGCAGTGATTTAAAAGAGATGGTACAGCAAAACCGTGAAGATGTTCGCGCAACACTTGATCAGGTTGCATCCATCACCGGAAAAATTGACAGAGGTGAGGGAACGCTTGGCAAATTGGTGAATGACGAAACAACCGTTGATAAAATCAACGATTCCCTTGATGGCCTCAATGATACGCTTGGCGGTTTTTCGCGATTGCAAACTGAGTTAGGTTTTCACACAGAATATTTGGGCAAGTCTAAGGATTTCAAAAATTATGTTTCTCTTGCCTTAAATCCTTCGCCCGATAAAGCACTGTTAATCGATGTTTCCACAGATCCAGATCCAAACGCAGACTATATAGAACGAACGGTGGATGTAACTGCTGGCGGCGTAAGTTCTACGGTGAGTACAAACACGGCTACGGTTGATAGAAACCAACTCCTTTTTTCGGCGCAGCTTGCAAAACGATTTTATGATCTTCAACTGCGTGGTGGAATTATCGAGTCAACCGGAGGTGTAGGTATAGACTACGTTCCCGGGCTTTATGGTTTGCATTTCTCCGCCTTTGATTTCTCAACACGCAATAATCAAAAGCCTCATTTAAAACTTCTCGGCGACATCAACCTCACCAAAAACCTTTATCTTTTGGGAGGGCTTGATGACATGCTCAATCCAACACAAAAAACGGATTGGTTTGTAGGTGCAGGCTTTAAATTTGTGGACGACGACATCAAGCGTTTTGCAGCTTTTGGAGGCGGAAAAAGCTTAACTGGCAAGTGATTTTAGTGCTTGCACGCTGTTTCCATGCTGTTATAGGACGTCCCAACTTTTCATCTTGGAGGTTTTATGCCAGCGGTACAACGAGCTCTTCTCAGCGTTTCTGACAAAACAGGTCTCCTTCCGTTTGCCAAAGAACTTTCGCGCTTAGGCATCGAGCTTCTTTCAACCGGCGGAACCGCTAAGTTGCTGAAAGAGAACAATATTCCCGTTATTGATGTTTCTGATTACACTGGTTTTCCCGAGATGTTAGATGGCCGAGTGAAAACCCTCCACCCCAATATCCATGCAGGTTTGCTGGCAAGACGAGATAACGCTGAACACATGCAAGCCCTAGAGAAACACGGCATTGGCCGCATCGATCTTCTCGTGGTCAATTTGTATCCCTTCGAAAAAACTGTGGCCAACCCCAAGGCGAGCCTGGCTGAAGCGATTGAAAATATTGATATTGGCGGGCCCACCATGATTCGCGCTGCGGCTAAAAATTACCAAGACGTAGCGGTGTTGGTTGATCCTGCTGATTATGCCTCCATTGCAAAAGAGTTGAGCGACGGAAAGGCAACGCTTTCGCGTGAAACCTGTTTTGCTTTAGCGCAAAAAGTATTTGCCCATACTGCAGCTTATGATGCTGCTATCACCTCTTACTTAAGCACCTACAAAACTGAAACCCAGCGAACCCAGATGCCACAAGTGTTTGCTTCGGTTTCATTTCAGATGCAAGAGCTTCGCTATGGAGAAAACCCACATCAACAAGCAGCATTTTATCGCGATGTGCACACAAGCGATGAAAGTTCGCTGGTAAATGCAAAGCAACTTCACGGAAAAGAACTTTCGTACAATAATATTTTGGATGCGGACGCAACGCTGGAGATGATCAAAGAATTTATTGATGATCCCTTTGCCGTGGTAATTGTAAAACACACCAATCCATGTGGAGCTGCGCTTTCAAGTGCATCACTCGCAGATGCTTTTGCCAAGGCACAAAGCTGTGATCCCGTTTCCTGTTTTGGTGGTATTGTTGCTTTAAATCGCGAAGTAGACGAAGCAACAGCAAAGCTAATGGCAGCAAGTTTTTTTGAAGTGATTCTTGCGCCGTCATATTCGGCAACTGCTTTAGAAGTGTTACAAAAAAAGAAAAACATACGCCTCTTGGAACTTGGAGCATTGAAAAAAAATGCAGAACGAAAAGAGTACACGTTAAGAAAAGTGACGGATGGTTTGTTGGTTCAAGAAAAAGATGCTGCGTTAGTTGAAATAAAAGATGCGCGTTGTGTTACCGAACGCCGTCCGCAGATAAAAGAAGAAGCGGCACTTCGATTTGCGTGGAAGATGTGCAAGCACGTGAAGTCGAATGCCATTGTGCTGGCAAGTCACGACCGCTTGCTTGGGGTTGGCGCTGGCCAAATGAGCCGCGTCGATTCTGTACGCATCGCGCGCATGAAGTGGAATGACATTGCCGCCAATTTGCAACTTGAAGAAGATGCAGCATATGTGCTTGCTTCGGATGCTTTTTTTCCGTTTCGAGATGGTATCGACCAAGCCCGCGAAGCCGGTGCCACAGCGCTTATCCAGCCGGGTGGCTCTATGCGCGATGACGAGGTTATTGCCGCAGCAAATGAGCACCAAATGGCCATGCTGTTTACGGGCGAACGCCATTTCAAGCACTAGATTGTAGCATCCGCAACTTTTTTGAGACTTGAGCGATAAGAGGGAAGAACAAAGTTTGATACAACAAAAGATTTGAGCTTCGATGCCACCACTAAGTTTTGTACAACGCCCACTTCTGTTTCCTCCAGCAGCCTTAGCACTTGATGCCTTTCATGGGCCAAATCTTCTAAACAGTTTTCGCAAAATTGAAGGTAGCCTAGGCAGATACGCAGAAACGCTTTCTGCCTTTGAACGCGCCGTTCCTCATCGTGTCAGTAGCGGTTCTAGAGGAGCTCTTTTGCAGTACAGATATCATCTTACAAATAGGAATGCTGCTCTTTCAGCGTGGGAACAATTTTTATATTCTGGAAGAAGACGACTGTTGGGAAAGAGCGATTTTGATCTCCGCTTTTATTTGGGTCAGGCTTTTAATGATTATGCATTTTTCCACGAGCAACTCGCAGTCCTTGCAGTGCCTAAGTTTACAGATCAATCTCTTGCTTATAGAACCACTGCTATAAACAGACTCAGATTACGAGATCAGCAACTGCATTCTGCTTACACTTGTTACCCTCCTGATACCGCAGACCTTACGTTTGCCGAGCACCTTGTTCAGGAACTTTTCTTGGATGCAAGTCAGTTTTTACGGAGTGCACTTCATGATTTTGCATTTCAGACTGCGGATACTCAATCGACTTTTGCTGCTGCTTATGAAAACTACACTCCACCTCAAAGAATCTTACAACTTCTCTTCGGAGATGAAGTCCTTGGTAGGAGAGGATCTTTTGTACTAGAAGATGAAGTGGGAAAAAGAGAATCAATTCAAATTGCCCATGTTCCAGCACTAATAGCAATAATGAGCTACCTTTTGTGTTTATCTCAGCAAGTTGGAGCTAGGCCACACAGACAACGCTTTAAGCTTGAAGTAGACTTCAAGCGAGAGGAATATTACAATTTTATCTTTTGGGAAAGCAGATCAGCTTTGGATAACGCCTTTCAAAAGTCGCCAGTTTTGCTTGCGGGATTAGATTGTCTTGTAAAGGCTATTTGGGGAGATACTGCTCGCGTAAAAAATATTTCCGATGATATGGCCACTACACTAAGTATAAAAATTCCTCAAGTAGTCCAGGAAAATCAAGTGTCCAGTGGGTTATCTAGCGAACAGATTGCCTCTGCTGCGCTTAGTCTTGGGTGATAGGTTCGAGTTTCTGCGAAAAAATATAAATAGAATTTTTTTATGAGTAGGATAAGCAAGCTGTGAAATGTTTCAGCTGGAGGAAGTATCATGAAAGTTTTAGTCATAGGTGCAGGTGGAAGAGAGCATGCTCTTGTTCATGCCCTAAAAAAATCTGAAAAAATTGAACAACTTTTTTGTGCGCCAGGAAACGCTGGTATAGATGAAGAAGCGAAGTGTGTTAACATTCCTGTAGATGATATGGAAGCACTTCTTCAATTTGCGCTGAATGAAAAAATGGACATCACGGTTGTTGGCCCTGAGCAACCACTTACAAATGGAATCGTTGATCTGTTTCAAAAAAATGGACTAAAGATTTTTGGCCCGTCGCGTGCGGCAGCCAGACTTGAGGCATCAAAATCATTTACAAAGGATTTTTGTGCTCGCCACAATATTCCAACTGCTGCTTATGAAACGTATACCAATTCTCATGCAGCTTTGGCGGCGCTTGAAGGAAAAAAATATCCTCTCGTTATTAAGGCCGATGGCTTGGCAGCGGGAAAAGGCGTCATCATTGCTCATTCAAAATTGGAAGCGGAAGATGCTTTAAAAAATATGCTTGAAGATATTGTCTTTGGAGAAGCTGGAAAAAAAGTAGTGATCGAAGAATTTCTCAAAGGTGAAGAGGCTTCGTTTATTGTTGTTTCAGATGGAAAACATGTTTTGCCACTTGCTACTTCTCAAGATCATAAAGCCATTTTTGATAACGATGAAGGCCCAAACACAGGCGGCATGGGCGCTTACTCGCCGGCACCAGTTGTGACTTCACACATCTATGACCGCATTATGCACGAAATTATTTATCCTACCATCAAGGGTATGCAAGAGGAAGATTCACCTTTTGTAGGTATTTTGTATGCGGGCATTATGATTGTGGACGGTGAACCGAAGTTGCTAGAATACAATGTTCGTTTTGGTGATCCCGAAACTCAACCTATTCTTGCGCGTTTGCAAAGTGATTTTCTTAGCCTTGTAGAATACACTCTGGATGCAAAACTTGATCAACTCGAATTGAAGTGGGATGAAAGACCAGCCGTATGTGTAGTGATGACTTCGGGTGGATATCCCAGCATGTATGAAAGAGGAAAAATAATTACAGGTATTAAACAGGCAAGTGAGTTGGAAGATGTAATGGTGTATCATTCAGGCACAAGTAAAAAAGATGGAGAATATCTTACAAGTGGTGGACGAGTGCTGTCGGTGACAGCGATTGGCAATCCTCTTGCTGTGGCCATTGAAAAAGCATACCAAGCGGTAAAAAAAATAAGATGGGAAGATTGCTACTACCGAAAAGATATTGGAATGAAAGCGATCAAACGCGAACATTCACATTAGACCTCTTGCAGAACCTGCTGCGCGAGGTCTATTAGGAGATAAACATGGGAAAGAATGTCCAAGTAAAAATATTAATGGGCTCAATAAATGATTGGGAATATTTAGAAGGTGCAGCAAAAGTGTTGGAAGAATTTGGAGTAAGCTATTCCAAGCATGTTGCTTCAGCTCACCGAACACCTGCAAAAGTGCAAGCGATCATTCACGCTGCTTCAGAAGAGGGAACGCAAGTGTTCATTGCTGCAGCGGGCTACGCAGCCCATTTGGCGGGTGTTATCGCCGGGCACACGTTGTTGCCTGTTATTGGAGTGCCGCTCGATTCATCATCTTTGGCTGGTTTAGACTCTCTGCTCACTACAGCGCAGATGCCATCGGGTGTTCCTGTTGCTACTGTTACCATTGGAAAAGCTGGAGCAAAAAATGCGGCGGTGTTGGCAATCCAAATTTTGGCTTTGCAAGATGATGTGCTGAAAGAAAAATTGAAAGACTACCGAGAAAAAATGCGACAGAAAATTGAAGAAGATGACAAACAACTCAACCTTTCCTAATCCATAGTTTATGACTGACTTCATTACGCTCAATGCAAATAAAATGAACCCTGTGGATGTGGAAAGGGTTGTTGCTCACTTGCGAGAAGGGCATGTCATTGCCTATCCCACAGAAACTATTTATGGTTTAGGCGCCGACGTTTTGAATAGAGCTGCGATTAAAAATATTTATAAACTCAAAGCGCGAGATCCGGGTTTGCCTATTTCACTTTTGGTTTCTGATTTATCGATGTTGAGAGATTTTGTTTCTGAAGTTTCAGATCAAGCTTTGGAATTGATTAAAACATTTTGGCCCGGCCCGCTCACTATTCTCTTTCCAGCATCTCCTCGGATACCAAAAGATCTTATTACAAACACCGGAAGAATTGGAATACGAATTTCATCTCATCCCGTTGCAACAGCAATTGTATCAGCATTTGGAAATCCCATTACAACTACAAGCGCCAATCTTTCTGGCTACCCACCGTCACTTGATGCCAAGCAAGTGTTGAAATACTTCGATCAAAAATTGGCATGTATTGTAGATGGAGGAGAGTGTGAACCAAACTTAGGTTCAACCGTGGTGGATGTCACCAAAGAAAGTATGCGTATTATTCGTGAAGGCGCAATTCCCGCACAAGAAGTAATTCAGTGTTTTCAGGGTTAGGGTTTGATTAGACTTTTGGTCGTTTGATTTGAAAACTTTTCTTCATGGTTCTGCGAATAATTTCTTGAAGCTCTTCATCTTTTACCTGACTTACCGATTGCGCAATAAATTCCTTTTCATCTTCAGTGAGAGCTTTAATCGACCAAAATGAAAATGATTTTCGAGCTGGTTTTTGCAATGGCCCAACTTGAAACTTGAGGTCATTCAAAACAAGTTCGGGATAAGACTCTTTAATTTTTTTTATAATATCTTGCTTCATAAACGTAAGTTCTTGAAGCCAGGAAGAATTGCTCACATGAATCAAGAGAGTGCGCCCAAGCCATTTTGCGGGCGAAGTATGTTTTGCCACCGAGGCACCTGTGATTTTTGCCCATTTTTCCCAAAGAGCATAGCGCTCAATTCCTTTTTCCCAGCCAGCTTTTTTAGCACTTGAACTGAATACATTTGCGATGGGCGTGAGCCTGTTTGTCTTGATCTGAGCCATAGAGGACGCCAACTCTAGATGTTTCTTTGGAATTGACAAGGGAAAATGTATGGGCAATAACGTTGGGCCAAACAAAGGGGTTTTGTGATGAAGAAAAAAGAAAAAGAAATGTTCGAAACACTGCTTAAAGAACGCAGAGCTGAGCTTGTTGCTACGGCAACTTCGGCAAAAGACAACCGGTTGGTGCTTGAGAGAGAAGACCTTCCAGATGAAGTTGATCTTGCTAGCTCCGAAGCTGATCAAGCAATGAATATGCGCCTTAAAGACCGCGAGCTTATTTTGCTGAAAAAAATCGATAAAGCTCTTCTGAAAATGCAAAATGATGAATATGGCATTTGCGAACGTTGCGGCGAAGAGATCGGCGTCAAACGTCTTGAAGCCAGGCCAGTAGCCGAGCTTTGCATTCGCTGCAAAGAAGAAACAGAAAAACTGGAAAGAGCATTTGCAGATTAATTTAGCTGCAAATGTTTAATCGTTTTCCTCAAAATATTTTTTAAAAACCTGAAGCACTTTTTCTTTGCATGTTTGCAACTCTAGAAAAAGTGCTTCAGTATTTTTAAGTTCCAAATAACGTGCAATGTCAGGTGTGATGTTACTTTTTTTGTACAGAACATCACTTGTTGTTTCAGAACTTAAGCGCAAAAGTGAAATGGTAGTATTGTAGTGTTCTAGTGCTGTTTCTAAAATGAGCATTTCTTCTTTTGTGATCAACTCAAATTCTCCCAATTTTGCAATGAGGCGCAGCGAATTTCTTTCCAATAATTCTGGATACTGCTGCAATGAACGTAATTGCAGATATCGTATCAATAATTCAATGGTGCTTATGCCACCACTTCCATGTTTCAGGTGAATGAAGTCGTCACTTTCCTTTCCAAACTGTGATTGAAATTGAGTTTGGTAAGTATTGATTTTTTCTTTTAGGGTAGTTTTTTCTTCATGAGATTCAAAAAGAACCGATTGAATAACTTCCTGAATATTTTCTTGAAGTTTTTTATCTCCAGTAAGAGGTGTGTTTTTAAGGAGCATCATTTTTTCCCAAATTTCAGTTTGCTTTTTATGGTATTCACGAAAAGCTTCCAGCGAAATAACAAGGGCTCCAGATTTTCCAGACGGACGAAGGTCTGCATCGACATCGTATGTTTTTCCATATCGGGTTGGAAGGGAAAGGGTGGAAATAATTCTTTGAGCTAATTTCGTAAAAAAGTTTTTATTGCTCACCGAATGTTGCCCTGAAGTTTTTCCTTTTTCTCCGTAAATAAAAGCTACGTCTAAGTCCGATCCATAACACATTTCTCCAGACCCAAGCTTTCCAAAGCCAAGAATGGAAAAGCTCACAACATTTCCACTTTCATCACACGGTGTTCCATATTTTTCTTGCAGCTGCTGAAAGCAAAGGTCGTGAACAGTTGTTACGAGTGCTCTTGCCAATTGTGTGAGGCGAAGTTCAACTTTTGATCGAGAAATATTTTTGGAAAGATCAAGCGATTGAATACGACCGACTTCATGCTTTTTAAACCAAGCAAGAGAATCGGTTTGCTCCTCTTCGTTTTCACAGCTTGCAAGATTTACCTTTAATGCCTCTTCAATTTCATGCTGTTCGAAGTCGTCGTTGAAAAGGCTATCGAAGCAATTTGAAATAAAGAGACGATGTTTCAGAAGCGTATCGTTCAGTTCCGTTACTGAAGAAAACTGAAGCGCACTGCAAATTCTGGAAAGTTCTGAGCTGTCATTTGGAATGTGATGGGTTTGCTGATCGAAATTGAGTTGAAGTGCATTTTCAAATGTTCTGAAAAAGGAGTAGGCAGATTTTACTTTTTCTGCAATTTTTGGATGTAAGATATTTTCATTTTTTAACCTTTCAATTGCCTGAAAGGTGTTGTGTGTTCTGAGTTTTTTATTTTTTCCGCCATAAAGAAGTTGTTGGGCTTGAATAAAAAATTCAACATCTCTAATACCGCCTTTTCCAAGTTTGATATTTTGATGTGCCTCTCTTGTTTTTTCCTCAATCTTTCTTTTCATAGCTTGGATATTTTTTAGCTGATCGAATGTAATAGTTCTGGGATAAATAAAAGGTTCAAGCGATTCAAAAAAAGTTTCTGCCAACGCGTGGCTTCCCGCTACACACCTAGCTCTAATCAGCGCTTGACGTTCCCATTGTTGGCCACGTTCTTCGTAATACCGCAAGATGGTGTCGAGGGAATTTGCAAGTGGACCTTTTCCTCCTTCTGGCCGCAAATCGTGATCTACTCTAAAGACGAAGCCATCGTCCGTTTTTTCAGAGAGGCAATGCGTTATTTTTCTTACAAGCTGAGAATAAAATTCTGATGCTGATGGGGATGTATCTTTTGTATCATGTTTATAAATACAAATGAGATCGATATCAGAACTCATGTTTAATTCTACGGCTCCCAATTTTCCAAGAGCAATAATGCTTGCGGGAGGAAGGTTGGCTTCTTTAAGTGAAGCGACGTTTTTTTCAGTAAGCAGAGTGTGAAGAGTGTAGTTGTAGCAAGCTTCTAAGATGACATCGCAAACAGAACTCCACTTGAGTAAAATATTTTCACTGGGAACTGTGCGTGAAAAATCTGCGGCAGCAAGTGCAACAAGGTGTTCGTATTTAAAATGGCGGAGAAGTGACATAAACTTCTCAAGAGAAAGTGGCTGGTCATCAGTTTTAAGCTTTAGGTTTAACTCTAAGCTAAGAGCAGAAGACTGGCTTTTTGCTTCTTTGCTCCCAAATGCTGGAAACGAAAAGTTCAAGCGGTCACTTAGAAGTGGATGTTGAATGAGATAGTGCACAAGGAGATGAGAATGTGAAAATAGGTAAGAAAGCAATTTTCCATTCGGCGAATCCCAATTAAAATCTGTATGCGCTTCCGCCGCATATGCTTTTTCGAAGAGTTGTTTTTCAGTTTCAGCTTGCTGGTGAAGATCTGAGAGTGTTGCTGAGGTCATGGTTTCCCTTTTTGCTTCTATCATGAGAACAAAGTTTGTTTATGTGATAAGGGCAAGTGCAAGAAGCTGATTCACATGGAAGTGAAAGGCCTTGGCAACTGTAGGTAAAAGAATTTATTTTATCAACAATGTTTCTCAGTTCAGTTTTTGTGCTTTGTTTCATTTGTTCTGTGAGCGAAGTTGAAATGAGTTCTCCCGTATTGAAATAGAAAAGCGATACTTGATTCACCTTCTGTTTTGAGACTTCTTCAATTGCAAGGGCATAACACATCATTTGCAAGTGGTAGTGTTTTGCGTGCTCGGCGCAGGTGCCACTTTCAATGCGATCGGTTTTGAAGTCTACAATTTCTAGAGCGTCACCTAAGGGTTTTACCCAATCTACTTTTCCTCTTAGATATGCGCTGTCAATATCCCAAATAAAAGAGAATTCCTTTTTTCCTTCGGTGATCTGTTCAAAGTAAGGATGGTTCAAAAATGGAGTTAATGTTGAATGTAATTCAAACAATATATTTTGGCTTGGCAAGAGGTGGTGCGCATAACATTGTTTTTCAAGGAGAGTGTATATTTCCTTTTTATCGCGAGTGTTTAAGTTTTCAAGCGTAGCATGAATGATGCTTCCCTTTATATCGGCTGGTAAATGGCTCGCCTTTTTTGCAAAGAGAACTGTTCCTGGAAGTTTGAGGATATACTTTAAATAATATTCCTGAGGACATCTTACATAAGTTTCAAGTTGTGAAATACTCAAAGTTTGCTTTTTGTGAGACTGCGAATGAATTTTTCCTTCTACATTTGATCTGGTGAAAGTCTGAATTTCAGGTTCGGAGAAAATCAGTTCACGTTCGTTTTCTTCATTTGGCTTAAAAACAGAACTCTTTACTTCGAGCAAAGCTTTCTGAATTAAGGGAAGCCAAATACTTCCTTTTCGAGTTTTACTTTCATCGGCTACTAAAAAAACAAGTTTTTGCTTTGCTCTTGTAAGTGCCACATACAAAAGACGAAGAGATTCTTCCTGGAGAGCTTCCTTTTCAAAATCGCAAAGTTGCGTAAATGCTGTGTTTCCTTCAAGTGGTGAGAGAGGGTTTTTACTTTTTTTGGTTTTGACGGCGATTCCTTTTTGACGAGAAAAACACCAAGAAAGAGTGTGTGCCTGTGGTGCCCTAAAGAGTTCAGGAAGAATGACTACTGGATATTCAAGTCCCTTTGAAGAATGTACTGTCATAATATGAACCGCATTTTTTTTATACGGATCTAAACTGTTATTTTTCTTCTTTCTCTCTTTATTTTGTTCCAAAAAGAGAATGCAATCTTTAATGCTGGCTCTGTGATTTTTTTCAAATGTGGAAATCAGCGAGATAAGGGTGTTTAATGGTGAAACACCTAAACCGTTATTGGAAATAATTTCGGAAAAAATCTTGTAGCCAGTTCTAAAAAAGAGAGCATGCAATAATTCAGAAGCAGAGCAATGCTTTGAGAGGAGAGTAATGCTGGAAAGAATCTCGTTTGCCTTTTCGTTTTGGAAAGCCGATTTTTTCAAAGGAGCCTGAAGAGAAAGTGAAAAAATATTTTCATCACTTAAACCAATAAAAGGTGAACGAAGCAGCGCTACAAGAGCGGTTTCATCTTCACGATCGTGAGCAAATTTGAGAAGAGAGAGGATGTCGTGAAATGCAGTGTTTTCGCTGATATCCTGAGAGATGTTGTTGGCAAGAAAGGGAACGCCATGTTCTTTAAATATTTTTTGGTAAAGATAAGTTTTGGTTGAAGCCTGAAAAAGCAAGGCAATATCAGAATAAAGATACTGTTTTTTTTGCACCAAACTTAAAATGTAGTTTGCCATAGCATAAGCTTCATGCGTTCGCTTTTGATCTACCGTTTCTTTTTCAGCCACAGGATAATGAAGCAGGAGGACGTCGTCATCGTATTCAAGTTGCGAATGTGATTTTAGGCCGCGAGTGTTTTTGTCTTGGAGTACATTTTCTTTTTCTAAACTGTCTTCTAACGTTTGTGAACAGTGATTGACAAAATCGAGAATGCCTTTTTTGGATCTAAAGTTTTCCTGAAGCACAATCGATTTTCCACCCGTATTTTCGATGAGATGGAGCATTTCAGTGAAGCAATGTACATTTGCACCACGGAAGCGATAAATAGATTGGCGCGGATCACCCACAATAAAAAGTTTATTTTTTTTCGGTTGATAGAGATGTTTGATGAGCAAATTCTGAACATCGTTTGTATCTTGAAATTCATCAACGAGGATGTGCTTCATTTTGTTTTGAAAATATTGGGGAACTTCAGGCCTTTGTTCAAAGAGTTCCAGTGTTTTTAGTTCAAGCCCTTGAAAGTCGATGCAAGCATGTGTGCTGTAATAGACATCAAGCTCATGTTCGCAGAGTAAAAAAACTTGGTGAGCAGCATGAAGAACTTCATACTGTTCTTCATCTGGTTTGAGTTTGCTTAAGTGTGTTTGTGCGTGCCATCTATTTTGAAGCAGCTCAGTTAAGAGTGAAGTGCTTGCTTTGATACCAATTTTTTCGGCTAAAAAATGAGCGTGTTTATTTTTCTGAAGAATAAGCTGCTTAAAAGTTTCTTTGATTATTTTTTGCGTTAGAAAAAAAACAGCTTCTTCTGCAAGAACTTGCATCGCATTTGGAGAAAGATGAATCAAGTGTCCAAATTGTTTAAGCGTTTTTAAACAAAAGGCATGAAAGGTACCTATATGTGCAGTTTCAACATGCAAGGCAAGTTGGGGAGGAAGACTTTTTTTGAGCCGTTCTTTCATTTCCAACGCAGCTTTTTCGGTAAAGGTAATCGCTAACAAAATCTCCAATGATTTATATTCTTCAACAATGTTGAGCATTCGTGAAACGAGCACACTTGTTTTTCCAGTTCCTGCTCCAGCAATCACTGCAAGTGATTGTGAGAGGTTTTGGCTTGCTTCAGTTTGTTGTGGTGTAAAAGTGTTCATGTCTCTTATCTCATTCTGCAAACACCTTGGTGAGGACAATGGCTACACTGCTCTAAATGTTCGGGAGCAAAATGTCCTTGATACATTTCCAAAAGATATTTTTTTGAATAGTTCATGCTTGTTTCTAAAAGTTCATCCCATATCTCTTCGGTAATAAGCGAGCGAGAACGTGGTGAAAAACCAAATTGATTTTTGTTGAGTTCCTTAAGGATAAGAGCATTTTCCGACTCTGGTTCTTGTGTAGAAACAATTTTGAGCGCCACAGTTTTGTAATGAGGAAAGAGTGACTTCATGGCATGAGCATAGAGGGGAAGTTGTAAGTGTTTTCCCTCCTCGATGAGTGATCTCAATTTTTTATCTTCTCTTCCAGATTTATAATCCACCAGCGCAATTGTGTTTCCGGCTGAGCTGATATCAACTCGGTCAATGCGGCCAGTTAAAGCAATATTCAGTTTTCCATCAAGTGAAACAATAAAGGGCTGATCATCTTTTCCAAAAGGAACTTCAAAAAGGTGAGGTGAGAGAGCGTCTTCAAGTTCTGATTTTTTAGAAAGCTCATAGTTTAAGAGATGTGAACTTGTTTTAATGAGCTCCGTTTCCCAGAGCTCTTGTAATAAAGAATGCGGAATATTTTTCTCTTCAAAAGCAGTTGCGCTTATTGCACTGAGTTCTGCTTGTATTTCTTCAAGCTTGCGAGCGGAGGTTTGAGATTTATAAAATGTTTCAAGCAAATGATGAAGCAGTGTTCCGCGATGACGTGGATCGAAATCTAAAAGATCTTTCTCTTCTTTTTCCTTCACTTTTAAAATGGAATCGAGAAAAAAGCGGAAAGGGCATTCTGCAAACGTTTCTAGAGCAGTTATGCGAAGAGGCTTGCTTTCCAGAATATGGTGAAGGTGCTTTTGAAGAGCGGGGTTTTGAATGTGACCGTGGTAGGTCAAATGTTCTGGGATATGAAGCGTTCTCTCAAGTTCAAGTTGTACCTGAAGTGAAAGATGTTCCTTAAAATCATTTTCTTTCCATTGAGGATGAAGGAAGTAAGGTGTTGCAATTTGAGTTGGGAGTGAAAGTTCCGCCAAAAATTCCGAAGGTTGATTTTCTTTTCCTTCACCATTTTGCTCTGAAAAGGAAAAAATAATTTCTTCATTTACTTTTGTTACCCACATCAAAAACAGATATTTTTCTGCAGCATTTTTAAGTTCTGTTTTTTCATGAAAAATATTTTGGATGTCTTGATTCGAAAATGAAATACGCGAAAAAAGTTCGTGTTCTTGATGAGAATGAGAAATATTGTTTTCAGTGCATTGAGTAATTAAAAGACGATCACGCGAATTTGCATTTCCTTGCCGATATTTTTTGAACATAATTCCAGCATTCTGAAATGCTTGATAAGAAAGCGAGAAGTTTTTTTCGCTAAGGTAAAAAATAAGATCTAGCATAAAATGGCTTGAAATGTTTGGAAGCGAAAAAAGTTTGTCCGTTATTTCAAGCTCCTTCAATATTTTTTCTAAAACTGAAAAAGTGAATGAACTTTTACTTACCTCTGCCTGAAAGGTTTGTGTTCTAAAGTCATCTTTCCATTGTTGTTGAAGCGAACTTTTTCGAAAATGTTCTCTGATGGCATGGGAAAAGCTGGAGATGTCTTGTTCATCTGCGTATGCCTGAAGCAGCTCTTCCAATTCATTTTGCACTTGTGGTGGAAAACAGCTTGGCGTTTTGGGAAAAAAACTTGATTGAACATCTAATGAACTCAAGTGAAAAGCTAAATTCCCTTCAAAGCTTTTGTTTTCTTGGAGACAAACGGTTGGTGGATGAAAGAAATCATTTTCTTCTCCCAACAAAGTATGCAGCACAAATTGTTCTTCATCATGTTGATGAGGTACAGAAATAAGTGAAGTATTTGGGGTGAAGTGAACTTTTGTTTCAAACTGAAAGGTGTGTTCTGGGTTTGGAAGCAGATTCTCTAAAAGTGTTTGAGAAATGGTATTTAAGTTTTCATGCTTTTGTTCAAATGTTTCCCAAGCAAGATATATCTTCACCTGCGGATAATGTTGTCTGATAAGGCTTAAGTAAAGATTGAGGGCACATGAAGGTTTAAAAAAATGATCTACACAGAGGGTGGTAAAAGGAAGTTCTTTTTTCTGCTGAAGATGTAAAAAAAGTTCAAGATAGGCATCTTCACTATCGTGAACATCATGTTTTGTTTTGAGGGCTTCGTACAGTTCAAATGTTTTAAGAAAGAGCTGAAAAAAATGATCAGATTCCACAAGCGATTCGTGCAGCTTTTGCGGAGTTAGCGTGTAGCGTTTAAGTTTTTGAAGTAAATGTAAAAAAGTTTTTGCCGTATGAAGAAGTTGTGACTCACTTGAATGTGAAGGGTGAGTTTTTTTTAAAGCCTTGAAGCAAAGAAGTAAGGCCTGATTTTGGCTGAGGATATTTTTTTTGCTCTTACAAATATTAAAACACCAGTCACGTGGAGTGGGAAACTGTGATTCAAGAATAGTTTTTTGCGTGCCTTCATGAAGTGCGCGATGTTTTATTTGTTCTGAAATTTGCTTATTTGGACTCAGATAAACAGCGGCTTCATCTTGAAAAAAAAACTCTAAGAGCTTTTCAGTTTTTCCACTTTTTGGAGGGCCTATCAGAAGCGTGCTTGGCATGGAGCCATTTAATGGTGCTGAAACGGCAAGTCAAGGTCTAAACCTTTTCTCCGCTTGGTCGTAATCGAAGGGCTTCTAAAATATCTTGATGCTCAATTTTTTCTCGAGGTGCTAAATCGGCAATGCTTCTTGCTACGCGCAAAAGTCGATGGACCGCGCGAGGTGAAAGGGATAAGTGTTCGGCAGCTTTTAGCAGAGTGGTTTTGGATTCATCGGAAATGACGCAATACTTTTTCATTTCTTGAGCATTAATTTTTGCATTTACTTTGCCTTGTCTTTCTTTTTGAATTTTTCGTGCCTTTAAAATTCTTTTTTGAATTAGCTCTGAGGATTCGGCAAGTTCTGAGCTGAAGAGGGTGTTGTGCTGCGGCGCTTTCAATTCTAAACTGATATCAATTCTATCTAAAAGTGGCCCAGATATTTTTCTCCGATAATGTTCAATGTCATGCGCGCTGCAGACACAAATTTTTTTGTCATGGCCCAAATACCCGCAGCGGCATGGATTCATGGAAGCAATCAGCATAAACGAGGCAGGAAAAGTGCTGCTGATGCCAGAACGGGAAATGCTGATTTTTCCTGATTCAAGCGGCTCGCGCAAAACTTCCAGCACATCTCTTCTAAATTCTGCAAGCTCATCCAAAAATAAAACACCATTATGTGCCAACGAAATTTCACCAACGTGTGGTGTGCTTCTTCCTCCCCCAACAAGGCCAGCATACGAAGCCGAATGGTGTGGCGCGCGAAACGGAACCTGATTGTAGTACAAGGTTTGTAAATCGTAGGTTCCTTTTGAGCTCATAATTTTAATGGTTTCCAATTTTTCCTCTTCTTCAAGTGGAGGAAGTATGCTGGGCAAACGTTCTGCAAGCATTGTCTTTCCTACGCCTGGTGGTCCAACCATAAGAAGATTGTGCGCACCGGCCGATGCAATTTCAAGTGCGCGTTTTGCAAGTGTTTGTCCTTTTACTTCACTGAAATTTGAACAGTGCTTTGGCGGAAGTTTTCGATTGAGCGTTTGTGGAGAAGACATTCTTTCTCCGCGTGAAAGAAAGGCAATGACTTCACATAAATTTTTGCAGGAAATAATTTCAATATCTTTCAGCATGCGAAGTTCGTCTACGTTTTCATGCGGAATAATAATTCCATCGTACTGATGATCGCGTGCAAGAAGTGAAAACAAGAGGGCACCATTTATTTTCAGCAGCTCGCCAGCAAGTGAAAGTTCTCCTGCCAAAAGATAGCGTTTTGTATTGTGTGCTTTCCACACCTGCCAAGCATGAAGCAGTGCAACGGCAATGGGAAGATCAAAATGTGAACCTGTTTTTTTCACATTTCCCGGTGAAAGATTTACAATGGTTTTTCGATTTGGAATTTTGTAACCAGAATTTCTGATGGCAGCGGAAACGCGGTCGCGCGCTTCTTTTACCGCCGTTTCAGCAAGGCCCACCATGCTCCAGCCAGGAAGCCCAGCTTTTTGCACGTCCACCTCAACTGAAATGAGATGAGCATTAATTCCATAAAGACTTCCCGTTCTAATTTCAGACAGCATGAGAAAGTGAAAAGCAAATTGTAAACCAAGTTTAGAGCTTGAATTTCAAGCGTTTTCTCTGCGGCTATTGTTGTAAGTTCGACGAATATGTAGCGCTTTGGAAGGTTGACCTTTTTTGGGGAAGCGGCTAGGTTCCACCAACTTAAATTTCAGAAGGAGATGGTATGGTTCATAATGTGATTATTATTGGTTCAGGCGCAGCGGGGTACACAGCGGCCATTTACGCGGCACGTGCTGAGTTGCAACCACTTTTGTTTGAAGGCTCTCAGCCGGGTGGTCAACTTACCATTACAACCGATGTTGAAAATTTTCCTGGTTTTGAACATGGCATTATGGGTCCGCAGTTGATGCAAGACATGCGCAAGCAAGCGCTTCGTTTCGAAACAAAAATGATTCAGCAAACTATTACAACCATTGACACTTCAAAAAGACCTTTTGTGCTCACCACCGACACAGGTGAAACCTATCAAGCAAAAACAATTATTGTAGCAACAGGTGCAACGGCAAAATTATTAGGTGTTGAAAATGAAATGAAGCTCATGGGAAAAGGCGTCTCTGCCTGCGCTACCTGCGATGGCTTCTTTTTCAAGGGCTTAGAAATTGTGATTGTAGGTGGTGGTGATACCGCAATGGAAGAAGCTACTTTTCTCACAAAATTTGCTTCAAAAGTTACGGTGATTCACCGCAGAGATTCACTTCGTGCTTCAAAAATTATGCAGCAGAAAGCATTTGAAAATCCAAAAATTGAATTCATCTGGGATACTGAAGTGATTGATGTTCACGGAGTTGATCAAGATAAACTTACGGGCATTCGCTTGAAAAATTTAAAAACAGGTGAAGAAAGTGATTTTGCGTGCGAAGGTTTATTTATTGCTATTGGACACAAGCCCAATACTGAATTTTTAAAAGGTAAACTTGAATTAGATGACGTTGGTTACATCATCACCAAAAAATCATCGATGGCCACAAGTGTAGATGGCATCTATGCTTGCGGCGATGCCCAAGACAGCATCTATCGCCAAGCCATTACAGCGGCTGGAACTGGTTGCATGGCAGCAATTGATGTTGAGCGCTTTTTGCAAGGGCATGAATAGGATACCCCGTGAATAACCTTAAAACCAGAGTGAAAGGGCTTCATGTTTTTCTTTCACTTTTGTTTTGCGTTATCGTGTCTTCATTTTTTTCTTCATCACAAGTTTTTGCAGCTGCTTACAAAAGTTTTGGTCCCATTTCTCTTGTGAGTCAGAATCCCATTTACCTTCAAAACTTGCAGCTTCAAGCAAGACGCGCAACTGCGCTTCTTCCTGGCTCAAGTGAAGTTCAACTCGATTATGCTTTTAGCAATGTGTTCGAGTGGGAATCTAACAATACTTACGATCTCAATGTGGATATGGAAGTTCATGAAACCGCACTTTCATATCATCGCGGTTTTCAAGGTGATATAGAACTTGGTGCACGTCTTCCTTTTTACACAACTGGAGGCGGTTTTTTGGATGCCTTTCTCGATTCCTATCATAATGCCTTTTCTTTTCCGCGAGGTGGAAGAGAATTTGTGAACAACGGAACCTTCAATTATCAGCTTTCGAAAAATGGAACGAATATATTTTCTTATCCGGAAGCAGATTTTGATCTTGGAGATATTGTTCTCAGTTTGAAGCAGCAATTTTTTCATGAAGATCAAGATAAAATAAATGCAGCATGGTTTGTAGATTTTAAAGTGCCGACGGGAACAGTACATTCTGGCTTTAGTTCCGGGCGGCCAGATTTTTTACTGGGCCTTGCTGCGGATGCTTCCTTTAAGAGCTTGCGAGCTTATCTGAATACAGCACTTGTAAGCACAAGTGGTCTTAGTGCTTTGCAAGGGTACATGAATGATCAACGTTTCGCGTTTAGTTTTGCTGCGGAATGTTCATTGCTTCCAACTTGGTCAGCCATTGTGCAACTGAGTGGTGGCACTGCACTTTTGAAGGGAACAGCTTTGACACCTTGGAATGATGTTCCGCTAGATTTAATCATTGGCTTTCGAGGTGAAGAGCCAGGCTTGCTTGCGGGCAATGATCTTTTTTGGCAGTTTGGTTTTTCGGAAGATGTTTTATCCGTTGGCCCGTCAGTTGACTTCACCACTTTCTTTTCTCTTGGAATCCGCTTTGGCCCGGAAGAGCAGAAGGGTTACCAAGGTGATTGGTATGCGCGTTCCGCTACTCATAGTTCAATGGGACAATAGTCCAATAGGGCGATGGTTTGAAAGTGTGGTGGTGTTTAGTACTTAGTGCTCTTGTTTTTTGTTTGTCATCCTCTGGCTTGACCAGGGGATCCACAATTCTACTTCACTTTTAAAACCACTAGATTCCCGCCTTCGCGGGAATGACAAAGAGGATACGCAGGATGACAAACCAAAAAACAACAGGGCGCTATAATTTTTAAAACGGCACATCATCAAAAGCTGATTCATTTGCGCCGGTGTCGAAGCCTGGAATGGTTTCGCCAGCAGCTTCATAAGAAGAGCCCGTGCTTGCTTCACCTTTCGAACCTAAAAACTGAACGCGCTGAGCTACCACTTCTGTAGTGTAGCGTTTGTTTCCATCTTTATCATCCCATGCACGCGTTTGAAGGCGGCCTTCAATGTAGACTTGGCGGCCTTTTGAAAGATATTGCGCGCAATTTTCTGCTTGAGGACCCCAAACGACAACACGGTGCCATTCAGTTTTTTCTTGGCGTTGCCCAGACTTGTCGTTCCATTTTTCGCTGGTTGCAATATTCAGCGTGGTGACAGCTTGGCCAGTTCCAGTTACTTTTTTTTCAGGATCTTGCCCAAGGTTTCCGATGATGATTACTTTGTTTACACTTGCCATATTTTTACCTCACAGGTTAACGTTTCGATGCAATTTTTTCTTCAAGCTTTTTAGTTTGATCAATCCATCTCATGTAATCGGTGTTGCGTTTCCACAACGGAATTTTTTCTTTCGCTTTTTGAATGTGAGCGTGAGCTTGTTCAGTTTTTTCAAGTTTGAGAAGTGTGTCCGCGGAGGAAAGTAAATTCTCTGGATAATCAGGAGCAAGATTAATGGCTTCTTGCAAGTATTTTTCTGCTTTTTCTAAATCGCGCGTAATTCCATCTGGATAGAGTGTTGTTTGCGGAAGCTCGGTGTACACTTGGCCCAAAATTCTGTAGGCGCCAGCGTTTTCATAAGCGGGGTTGAGGTGAATCACCTGGTTTAAATCGGAAAGCATGCTTTTAATGCCTTCTTGATATCCAATGACTCGCGCTTGATAGAAGAGGCCAGTGTTGACGGCATGATAATAGTAGCAGCCTGCTTCTTCCGGATAGCGTTCGATGCAACGAGCCGCAAGCGCCATGCCTTTTTCGGCTTCATTTTTGGCCTGAAGTCTGGTGCCAGTATGAAAGGCTTGCTCGGAGGCGTTTCCCGCTTTCAATGCAGCCGCAATCAGTTCCTGAGAGCTTGAGGTCTCTGGAGTGATGGTGTAATTTTTTGCGGTTTTATGTTTTCCCGCACACTGGCAAAGAAGCATCAATACAGCCAGGCAGGGGAGGAGGTGTTTTTTTGTCATGTGCGGCACTTAACAGGCTTTGCTTGGAGCAGCAATACCTTTTTCTTTTTTCTGTTTCTTGACGCGAAGAAGGGTGCATGCTAGGAACCCGCAGTTTCATTTTTTGAAGTTAATGGCGGCGTAGCCAAGTGGTAAGTATAAGTAACTGAAAGTATGGAAATTGCCGAAAAAAGAGGTGGGCATAACCGTAAAAAATTCCATGAAGAATTTTTTAAGCAATGGTCTCCTTCAATGGCTTACGTATTAGGATATGCTTTTGCAGATGGTACTTTAATTGAGTCTCAAGTTGCTAGATGTTGTTACTTGAGGTTTGTAAGCAATGATAAAAGTTTATTACAACAGGTCAAGTTGGTGCTAGGGAGCGAAGTTAAAATACAAAAAAGAGGTGTACGAAAACTTATAAGCCATAATAAAATCTACTGGAGCAAGCCAAGTTATGTGCTCAGTATTGGAAATAAGGTGCTTTTTCAGCAATTAGTTCAGCTCGGTTTGAAGCCTGACAAGTCTTTGGACATGCAATTTCCATATGTACCTCAAGAATATCTTTCATTTTTTATTCGCGGATATTTTGATGGTGATGGTTGTGTGAGTATAACAAATCAAGGAAAAAGACTTCAGGTGGCTTTTACATCAGGAAGTAAAGAGTTTTTAACTACGTTATCTCAGCATTTGGCAAATATTTCTTTTGTAAAAAAACAAAACGTAGTTAAAAGTACAAGAAGTTATCAATTGAGATTTTCAACTCATGAAGCTATGCAAGTACTAGCTTTTATGTATGAAAAGTTGGAGTTAGCTCTGTACTTAAAGAGAAAGTATAAAATATACCAACAATGGCGCGATACCCAAGTGGTTAAGGGGCCGGTTTGCAAAACCGTTATTCGCGGGTTCGACTCCCGCTCGCGCCTCAAGTAAGAGAATTTCTTTTTTGCCCAGGTGGCGGAATCTTGGTAGACGCCTTGGACTTAAAATCCAATGGAGGGCGACCTCCGTACCGGTTCGAGTCCGGTCCTGGGCACAAAGTTCGCCAAACAAAAACGCCTCAGCTCAATTGCTGGGGCGTTTTTTTATATTCGTTAACTAATTGAATTTTATAATGAAATCTGAAAATAAAAAAACAAGCAACATTTTTATAACTCTTGCGATAAGACTTTTGAATCGTGTCCAAAATAGAGGAGGAAATATGGCAGATGTTTGCTTTCAAAAGGGTGTTCAAGCTTGGTATCGAAAATCTACACATATCAAATCTGATGGTGGAAACTATATTAGTTCCCCCTGAAAAACCCATTTTTTCAAGATAGCGGACCTTGAGCGGTGTGTTTTTTCGGAGGCTCAACAAAAATCAACCTCAAAAAA
>PCXC01000019.1:0-222 GCA_002796345.1 Deltaproteobacteria bacterium CG11_big_fil_rev_8_21_14_0_20_42_23
GCGAGCTTGTCGAGCGCGGCCGAGGCGCAAGTGTCATTCGTCAAAATCCTGCGGATTTTGTCCGAAATACATTCGAACTTCGTCCAAGACACACCGCCAGAAATAAAAAAGGATCCGAAAGGATCATTTTTTATTTCTGAGAGAGTGTGGTGAGAACCATCCGCCGGTTGTTAAGGCGGATCGGGAAGACACCGAGACGTTGAGCTGCGCTCATGTTTTACA
>PCXC01000019.1:272-7902 GCA_002796345.1 Deltaproteobacteria bacterium CG11_big_fil_rev_8_21_14_0_20_42_23
CGAGACACGATTTTTGTTCTTGTCGAGTGGTGATGGAAAGGAAATCCCGCTCTCTCCGCAAAAAAAGAGTATGATTTTTAGGCTATGCTCCTTTTTTTGAAGTGGAAAGGGATGTCTTAATCTTGCAAATTTCCTTTCACAACTCAAATTCATCAAAATTCCAAATATCAACATCACTTCGTTGTTGAGTGCTCCCTGAATAAACAACTTGCCACTTTGCTGCGGGAAGAGAGAGATCTTTTTCGATCATCGATTTATTTTTTAAAAAACCAGATGAATAGGTCTGAGCCATCTTGATTTCGATGGGAAGTAGTTTTGTTCCTTGATCGACAATGAGATCAACTTCAACCCCTTTGCTGTCACGGTAAAAGTACAACTCGTGCTGCAATCCTTTGTGAGCGATTTGTTTTTTCATTTCCCCAATCATCATATTTTCAAAAAGAGCTCCTTGTAAGGGATGGTTGATCAGCTGCTCTTTTTTACGAATCCCCAACAAATGTGCCATGAGTCCCGTATCATAAAAATAAAGCTTTGGCATTTTCACCAGTCGCTTATTCAGATTTTTATAAAAAGGTTTTAGAAGATAAACAACGTAAGTTGCCTCTAAAATCGTGAGCCATGATTTTAATGTGGTGCTCGAAACCCCAACCTCATTTGAGAGGTTTGATAAGTTGACAAGTTGTCCAACGCGACCAGCACACAATCCTAAAAATTTTTTAAAAAGGGTGAGATCTCTGATGTTTTCCAAATCTCGCACATCACGTTCAACATAAGTTGCGATATAATCTGCAAGAAAGACATTGGCCTCAATATTTTGATCAAATATTGTTGGGTAAAAGCCTTGAAAGAGAATTTCTTGCAAATCTTTTGAAGGAAAATTTTGGCGCTCTTTCAAGCTAAAGGGAAGGAGTTCTAAAACAGCAGTTCTTCCAGCAAGAGACTGATTGATCGATTGCCTCACCGATAAATTATGACTACCCGTGAGGATGAATTCTCCCTTGCGTTTGTTTGCATCAACGCAAACTTGAATCTGTGAGCAGAGCTCTGGTACGCGCTGAATTTCGTCTAAGATTACACCACCTTGGTTTTGATGGATAAAGCCGACTGGGTCTGAGCTGGCAAATTCTCTGAGTGCCAGATCTTCCAAGTTAAGATACTTGTAGTTTGGAAAAAGAGCCTGACAAAGCGTTGATTTGCCGGATTGTCTCGGGCCAGTCAGTGTGACAACCGGATACTGGGCTGCTCGTTTTAAGACAAGTTGTTCTATTGTTCTCTGAATCATTTTAAGAGCTTATTATAAGTTAGAACAAAATTCAACTTGAATTTGAAAATTGTGCAAAATCTATGGCGTAAAGAATCTCTGTCGAAAATGCAGCGTAAGCAGGCGCGGCAGAAGGTGGCTTTCACTCTCTTCGCAAAAAAAACAAAAACGAATGCCATAGTGTTCATTTTCTCCATTCATTTTCATCACTTATCTTGCCGTGCATTGATATTGCTGTTACGATAAAAAATCGCAGTTTCTGCGGGCATCTCACATTTAAAAAGGAGTGGATCATGCGCAAGTGTTTAAAGATTAATGCAGTGCTTTTGCTTATCTTAAGCCTCGTGGCTTGTAGTGGTGGAAAGTCAACGAAAGTTGTTGCGGACTCTGCAGATCCTGTGGACCCTGTGATTTCCACTCCTTCTGCAGCTGGTACTCAATTGGAGAAAGCGAAAGTGGCGCTTGCGACGGGTAAGGTTTTGGAAGCAAGAGCTCTCTATACAGAAATTGTTGATGGTACAACAACTTCAGATAATGAAACTGCGACAGGCAAGGCAGCTCTTATTGATTATAGTCAAGAAGAAGCGCGAATTGGTCGTGCCATTTGTGATCTGCTCCTTCTTCCGCAGGCGAGTACTGCTACAAAAATATTGGCTTCTTTTGGGCAATCACCTTGGGATGTTGAAGCTACAGTCTTTGATGATGAGACAGGTTTTTTAGCACGTTCTTGGGTGAATAATGCGCCGCAGTCAGATTTTTTTGAATTTCATGATCTTCCGTTTGGAAGCATGGGGGAATGTTGGGGTAACCACAGCTACAAGTGTATCGTAAGCCGAACAGTGAATCCTTACAAAACTGAAACTTTTTTAAATTCTTTGTTGGAACTTGGTGAAGGCAATTTGCGTCAAATCGCTGAAGACTTAACCTACGCATACCGCAATCCGGCTATATCCTTTGTTATCCCGAGAGATTTATTTAATGGTGATCGCGATATTAATTTGAGTCATGCAGACATTACCCAACTTCTTTCCGGTGTTCATGCAATGCTTGCTGGTATTGATTTTGCCAATAGCTATCATTTCGATATTGATCTTTCATCTCTTGTTGATGCACAAGGCAGAGCTCTTGTGACTTCGGCAACCATGGTAAATCTTTTGAATCAGCAATTTGCCTTGCGAGCCCACAATCGTTTGACTGAAGCGAGGAGAAATTTACGTTCTGCATTGATGTACAGTTCTTTTGCCCTTCAAGAGGTGTTGAATGGGGCAAATACCGGAACGCTTGTGATGAATGCTACAAACGCACACATCTACAATGATTTGGCCAATGGTGCAGCAGCAGCCCTTAACTCTTTTGATGCACCTACCCCCCTAGCGGGAGTGCTTCCTTCGGTGACAGTAAACCTGAAAGGCTTTTTTCTGGATCCGTTTAACGGAAGTGACATTCAAGCAGATCCCTTTGTCTTGGAAGATGGCCACATCACAGCTGTGGAAGCCTATTGGCAAGCTGCTATAAACACAGCGCTTGGTGGTTGTAATGTTGGCGATTGTGGAAGGGTGTTTTCTGCTGCAAGCAGAAGTGTTGTTGATCCATTTGTGGAAGTGTTTGCTCCACTTGAAGCAATGAGAATTGGAAAGTGGCGTACTCTTACCAGATAGATTTTTCCGAAAGCGTTTGAAGAACTTGCTCCCACTCTTTTGTCTGAGTGGGAGTTTTTTTTGCCGAATACTCAATTGAGAACCTGAAGCTTATATCCCATATTTTATTTCTTACGAAAAGTTCATTTAACCTGCTGAAATCATTCGTTTTACCTCTCTTTTTTCTTCAACTGGCTTATGAAGACTGAATACCAAAGTATTCGTTTTTGAGTCATTTTT
This sequence comes from Deltaproteobacteria bacterium CG11_big_fil_rev_8_21_14_0_20_42_23, assembly GCA_002796345.1. Lineage (NCBI taxonomy): Bacteria > Deltaproteobacteria > Deltaproteobacteria bacterium CG11_big_fil_rev_8_21_14_0_20_42_23. The sequence continues at coordinate 3,411 of PCXC01000019.1, forward strand.
CGCAACTTTGCCTTGTTCTCAGCCGATATATTGAGCAAGCAAGCGCACACTTATGAAAAACAGTCTTTTTAACATTTTTACCTATTCTGATTTCAAGAAGCTTTTGAGTGATTTTCATCGCCTCAAAAATGAGCAGATGAAGGGTATCTTTTCGTTTCGGGCTTTTGCGAAAAGAGCGGGTTTTGGTGCTCCAAATTATATTCAGCATATCATTGCCGGAAAAAAACGGGTTTCTAACACTGCTGTTCATCAACTGGCAGTGGCAATGAAGCTGAATAAAAAAGAGCACGCATTTTTTGAGGCGCTTGTTGCCTTTAATCAAGCGAAGTCTGACGATGAAAAAGTGCATCGCTTTGAAAAATTACTTTCATTCAAAGCATATGCGCAGGCTCAAACCATTGGTACAGAACAATACGAATACTTTTCGCGTTGGTATTACGTTGCCATTCGCGAACTCGTAAATTTGGAAGGGTTTAAGGATGATGCCGCTTGGGTGGCAAAGCAGCTGAATCCAAAAATTAGCTCACTTCAGGCAAGTGATGCGCTTCAAGTTTTAAAGCGTCTCAAGTTGATTACAAAAAATGAAAAAGGGGAATGGATTGCACATGATCCACATATTGCAACCGAACGTGAAGTGGCTTCGCTTACGGCAGCGCAGTTTCATAAGCAGATGATCAAATGTGGTTATGATGCGTTGGAGCAGGACTCAAGCATTCGCGATATTTCTTCACTCACGATGTCATTGAGCGAAGAAGAATTTTCGGAAGTGAAAAAGCGTATCGGCCAATTTCGAGAAGAGATTCAAGACTACCTTTCAAAAAGTACCGAGAAGGCAGAGCGTGTCTGCCAATTAAACTATCAATTTTTTCATCTCACCCATCCTGGAAAAAGAGAAAAAAGTAAGAAGGAGTAAATTATGTGGAAGTGTTTGCAACGAAGTTTGATGATGTTCATGGCACTAAGTTTTCTGGCCTGTGGAAATGGAACCTCAACGAATATTGGGAATCCTTTAACGCCTTCAGAAGCTGTGGCAAAGTTAACTGAGGCAAAAAGTTCGCTTGCCAGTGGAAGTATTTCTGAAGCGAGAGACGTTTACACTCAAATCATTCTGAGAGGTATTGCAGGTTCTGAAAGTGATACGTTTGTTCCTAAGCTTTCATTTGTTGAAGTGAGTGTAGATGAAGCCAGGGTTGGTCGCGCCATTTGTGATATTTTGCTTCTTCCTGAAACAGATATTGCCGATACAGTTCTCTCCAAATTTGGACAAGGCCCTTGGGATGTGCAGGCGACAGTTTTTGATGATGAAACTGGTTTCTTGCTGCTTTCGTGGGTTGATGATGAACCGCAAAGGGATTTTTTCGAATTTCACGATCTTCCTTTTGCAAATTTGCAAGGATGTTGGGGGCGTGCTCATCGCAAATGTATCATCAGTAGAACTGCCGCGGGTTACACCATTGAAGATCTTGCAGCATCCATGGCAGAACTTGGCGAAGACAGTTTGCAGCAAATTGTAACCGATCTTACTTTTGCCTACAACAATCAGACGGTACGTTTTAGCATTCCAAAAGAGTTGTACAATGGTGATCGTGATACTGATTTGAATCACGCTGATGTAACTCAATTACTTTCAAGTGCTTTTGCAACCCTTGCTGGTATTGATTTTGCGAACAGTTATCGTTTTGATATTGATCTCTCTTCCCTTATCGATGAACAAGGTGAAGCACTTGTAACCAAGGCCGGACTTGTGAATTTACTGAATGATCAATTTGCCTTGCGAGCAGACAACAGATTGGCTTCGGCTCGCACTAACTTACGTTATGCACTTGCCTATAGCTATACCGCCATTAAAGAAGTGTTGGATGGAGCAAGTGGTGGAGTTGTTGAGGTAAACAATGTGAACAGACCTCTTCTTGAAGATCTGGCTGATGGAGCTATAAATGCGCTTAATTCATTTGACACACCAATAGCTTTTTTGGGAGTGCTGCCAGAAGTCACTATCGATTTGGGAAATTTTTTCTCGGATCCGTTTGATGGAGATGATATTCAAGCACTTCCCTTTGTTTTGGAAGATGAACGTATAAAGGCAGTGGAAGTGTATTGGCAAGCTGCGATAAATACAGCTTTGGGTGGCTGTAACATTGGTGGACTGGGATATATGATTTTCATCGCTTTCTTTATGCTGTTTTTAAAAGAGAGCCTCACAACTACAACCAAACAATTTTTACAGGAATCTTTAAGTCGTCCTACAACCGTTGATCTTGTTGAGTTTGCGAGTAGCAGAACGACATGCATTTTCAGGTATGCAAGGAGAAACAGTTTTTCGCTCTGGATCTCTTGAGGTAAATTTCCCAAGTCATGTTGTAAAAGTGAATGGTTGTGAAATTCACCTTACGGCAACAGAATATGCCATTTTGAAATTGCTGATCAAACATGTGGGAAAAGTGGTAACACAAAGACAAATCTTAAAAGAAGTATGGGGCCCAAATGCAGTTGAACAGACTCAATATCTTCGCGTTTACTTAGGCCAGTTGAGAAAGAAAATTGAACCAAGTGATAGTCCGCAAAAGCTTATTATTACAGAGCCCAGAGTTGGCTATCGTTTGCTGATGGTGGAACCATAATTGATGTGGAGATGAGACGCATTATTTTTGATGATGGAAGTGTGTTTGAAAGGTGAACGTTTTCATTTCTCAGCACTGAATCCAATTGGATGTTTTTTCTTCGGCGAAGACGGAGTCATCAATTCTCGGATGGCATCGAAAACCATTTTAAATTGTTGATTGTATTTTTTTTCCATAACATTAATTTTTCGTACAAGATCTTTGTGAGTAGAAATCATTTCTCGAAGTTTTACAAAGGTTCGCATGATTTCAATATTTACTTGAACTGCACGTTCGCTTTTTAACACACTGGACAGCATCGCAACACCTTGTTCGGTAAATGCATAAGGAACATATTTTCGATGCTTTCCATGCCCGCGTTTAGGGTCATCAGTTTGTCGGAGATAAGCAACTTCATCATCGTTGAGTTGAAACATAAAATCGGATGGGAATCGTTTTTTATTTCTCTTCACAGCTTGGTTGAATGCACTTGTGGTAACGCCATAGAGTTTTGCAAGATCAGCATCAAGCATTACTTTGTGGTGTCGAAAAAGGTAAATTTTTCTTTCAATCAATTTTGTGGCTATCAAAGCTTGATGTGTTGTCATGGTTTACCTTTAATTTAAGGTCACATTTTGTGATCTTAAGATTCTAACTGTTTAACAATACAATGTTTTCTAAATATCGGTGGTGCAAATGAGGATGTTAAGTTGCGTAAAGTTAAATCCGTTCACTTGTCAAATTCTTAATTTAGCGATGTGTGTTTATTTGTGTTTCTAAAGAATAGATTAGGCTAAAAAAGCTCATTTCTTCCATTCCAGGTTAACCTCCCACCACAAGCAACTTTTTTTGCATCAGTTCGATAAAGAGAGTAAGCACCTTTTTTCCTGAGGACTTTGAAAATGTCGATGCCAGCTTTACAACTTGCAACACCACAGGCCGCCCTTGCTTCTGCAAGTTTACTTTCTCAAATGCGTTTGGCCGTAAGGTTTATGGGGTCTCAAGGCTATGCGGCTGAAGGGAATTATGCTCCAGAAACTGCTTTGGCATTTATGGAGAAAGTTGATTCCAGCAGAGCATGTGCTTTACGAACCGCTTTTGAAGAAGCTCCCAAGAAGAGTGATTTTCACCCAACAGCGTGCAATCGTTTTCAGGCGACCATGCGTCCTTATTTTGATGCTCAGCTTCGAGCTCTTGCTGAATCAAACAATCCTCTGCAAGCCTTACGACAAGCAGGTTTTGAGGCTTCGGATAGTTATGATGTTTTTGGAGAAGCTGCTTATGCCAAATTGATTTCTGATGCTGGCATAACTGTATTTGTAGATCGTTTTGATCCACTGGTGAAAGCTGAGCTTGAGTGTCTCAAAACAAGAATAGAAAAAAAATATTTTCTTCACGGCTATGCCAATCTCGAAAAGTTGGCTTTAAGTGTTCGTGTTTTTGGTGTTCTAGGTGGAATCTTGTGTGCTGCTCATTTTGGAACTGCTCTTTTTTCTGCAGAAAAGATAAATATTTTTGCATATCTTTTTGGAGGCACTGTTTCCATGATCCTTGCGATTGGTGCTGCAGAATCTGTTATTGCAAGGTGTTTAGGGTATGCTGAAATAGTGCATCGAAGTGGGTGTGGGTCTGAAAATGATGCTATACGCTATAATCAATGTCTTGCTCTACGTGATACCTTGACCATAATTTCTTCAACTCCAGAATTGAAAGAATTTTTTGAAGGAGAGAGGTAAGGAGATTTATTTTCAAGCACTAAACTCCTTACCTCTAGAACGTGTGGACAGTCACGCGCTGTCATTCTGGGCATAATGGCAAAAAATGTGTGCTATTTAGGTTTGAGAAAGAAGTAATAAGCAAAGTAATTTTTTCTTTTATGAGGTGCAAGCCCA
>PCXC01000020.1 GCA_002796345.1 Deltaproteobacteria bacterium CG11_big_fil_rev_8_21_14_0_20_42_23
CAAACGCCCTTTTTTCAACAACACCAAACCGTAAACCACTCTCATTACTCACTTCGATGTGCTCATGGAGGGTTTTTCAGGGGGGACTAAATTAGATATTATTTTCTCTTACAGTATTCTTGCTCCACTTTGTTTGGGGATTTCGTACCTTCCAAAACTCATTAAAAGTTTGAGATCCAGCTCCAAAATGGAATCCAAAACCTGCATCACTCAGAAGAACGAATAAAAAACTGCTTTGAAATCTCCTCAAACCCTTTGCTGATGTGCACAGGCTTTCCCAAGTCTTTCAGAAAAATGAAGTGGGTGCTTTCACTTGTGTTTTTCTTTTTATCTCCAGCTAAGACTTTCAAAAAATGTTCACGTGAACATTTCGTAAGATCAGATTTCGTCACGATTTCGTAACGAGAAAAAATACTTTTCACCATCTCGAAAATTTTTTCATCAAGCCCACATTCTGCAACACTCCACTTGAGCGAAAATAAAAATCCATGCGCAACGGCAATACCATGCGGCGTTTGGCAGAGTGTTTCCAGCACATGCCCAACGGTGTGGCCTAAATTTAAAACACGGCGTTCGCCTGTCTGTTCGTAAGGATCACAACTTACTACTTCATTTTTTGCATCAATGGCTTGCGGTAAAAAATTCCATAACAAGTCTTGAAGGGGTGTGCCTTCAAGTGCTTGCTGTAAAAGGTTTTCCGCCCACTCGCCACCGCTTAGCAATGCCATTTTCAGCATTTCTACAAAGCCTTCTTTTGCTTGTTGAAGTGGTAGTTCGTCTAAAACTTTTTTTACAATATAAATGTCGCTTGCAGGATAAAACGTTCCCACTTGATTTTTTACACCGCCAACATTGAGCGCGGTTTTTCCACCGTGTGCAGCATCCACCGCAGCAAGCCATGTGCTGGGAATGGAAATAAAGTTTACGCCGCGCTTCAAAACACTGGCTACGAAGCCAGCAAAATCAAGCACAGAGCCACCGCCAAGCGCAACAATGTTCAGGTGTTTTGGAGAAATGTTTTTAGTGAGCTCAAGGATGTGTTGGACGTGCTGTGGAAACGAAACAAGATCTTTTAAACGCTCGCCCGCGGAAACAGGATAAAGAAGTGAGTTTTTAAATGGGGAGATTCTTCGCGTCTGCTCAGGATGACAAAAAAAATCATCACAAATAAAAAGCGAAGTTTCACAAGACAACGAAAGTTCAGAAAAGGTATCAACAAAATGGACGAGAGATTTTTTCATTAGGGCGTGTGGGCAGTAACGCGCTGTCATTCTGAGCGTATGCGAAGAATCTACGTGAATTCATGGAGATCCTTCCTGCCCGTCCGGCAGGCGGGCACTTTGTTCAGGATGACAACCTTCAAAGATCTTGTTAAAAAAGTTTTTATAACCAGCTGAAGAAAATTACGAATACTTTCGTTCAACGTAGTCTTCCACCATTTGCTTAAACTGCGTCATCATTTGTGGGCCTTCAAGTGTTGCCACTTTCTCGCCGTCCACAAACACAGGTGCTTTGGGGTTTTCCCCGTTTCCTGGAAGAGAGATACCAATATTGGCATGCTTTGATTCGCCAGGTCCATTCACAATGCAGCCCATCACGGCAATTTGCATTTGCTCCATGCCTTTATAGCCTTTTTGTTTCCACTCTGGCATTTTTTCTTTGAAAAAGTGTTCCATGTCGATGGTCATCTCTTGGAAAAGCGTATTGGTTGTGCGTCCGCAGCCAGGGCACGATGTCACTTGCGGCGAAAACTGGCGATAGTTCATCGACTGCAACAAAATTTTTGCCACTTCCACTTCTTCTGTGCGCGAAGCACCTGGACGCGGCGTAAGCGAAACGCGAATGGTATCGCCAATGCCTTGATTGAGCAAAATGGATAAAGCCGCAGATGTTGACACAGCACCTTTTACGCCCATGCCCGCTTCGGTTAATCCTACATGCAACGGCAAATTGGAAAGAGGCGCATAGGTTTGATAAGCATCAACTACTGCTGTTACTTTGCTGATTTTTAAGCTCACAATAATTTTATTTTCAGCAACGCCGTATGCAATGGCCGATTCTGTAGACTGCACGGCACTTTGCACCATGGCATCAATCATAATTTCGTCGGCAGATTTTTGTTCGGCTTCAGGCTTGTTAGTGTTTTCATCCATCAAGCGCACAAGCAAGGCCTGATCCAGCGAGCCCCAATTCACTCCAATGCGAATGGGCTTTTGAAATTCTTTCGCCACGTCTAACATCTGTTTAAAATTTCTATCTTGCGCATTTCCAAACCCAACATTGCCGGGATTGATGCGATATTTGTCTAAAGTTTTTGCGCACTCTGGATATTTTGTAAGAAGTGTGTGGCCGTTGTAATGAAAATCTCCAATAAGTGGAACATCGCAGCCAAGATCGAGAAGACGTTTTTTAATTTCGGGAATCGCCTGCGCAGCCGCGTCCACATTGACAGTGAGGCGAACCAGTTCTGAACCTGCGTCGGCAAGTTCTTTCACTTGCGCAACAGAACTTTCGATATCGGCGGTGTCAGTATTCGTCATCGACTGAATCACAATAGGATTGCTTCCGCCCACTCCAACGTGCCCGATATTTACTTCAATACTTTCTCGACGTTTCATATCATCTCCAAAAACTATTGCGCCAAAGCCGCTTTCCAGACCCTCTTCTTCACATTCAGCAGCAAAAAGGCAAGGAAGAAAAGAACACAAGCCGCTAAAAAGGGAGAATACGGCCCATAGACATCAAAGAGAAGCCCAGCGCTCAACGGACCCGCAATTCTGGCCAAACTCCCGGCCGACTGATAAATGCCCATTGTCGCCCCTTTTGAGCTTTCGGGTGAGTATTTGGATACTTGGCTCATCAGAGATGGATTGGTCACAGCATATCCCAAGGCATGAAGCAAAATGGCTGCGACGAAAAAGGAATATGATTTCCCAAACGAAGCCAAAAAAAGTGCTGCGGTCATTGCACTTGTGCCAAAGACTAAAAGTTTTACTTCACCAAATTTTTTGCTGAGGGGGCCAATGCCTTTGCCCTGCACTGTCACCATCACCACTGCCATCAAGGCCAAGAGCAAGCCTGCCTGAAAAGCATCCATGCCAAATTGCTTCAGCAGAAAAAGACCAAAAATGGTTTCGATTATAGCGTGGCCACTGGTGACTAAAAAAAACATCCAAATGGCAAGGCCCGTTGTGGGATGGGTGAAAGTAGCAATCCAATCGCGAAATCCAAAACGCCGACGATGTGCAGCTCGTTCTTCCATACTCAACTGCGGCTCTTTCAGCTTCCACAAGGCAAAAAGAAAACTGAGACCTGAAAAAATAGCAGCAGCAAAAGCAGCCGTGCCATATCCCCACTTGGAAAGCATGCCACCAACCGCAGGGCCAACGAGAAAACCCAAGCCAAAGGCAGCACCAATAAGTCCCATGCCTTTTGCGCGATCTTCAATGGTGGTGACATCGGCTATATAAGCAGATGCCGTAGAAACGTTGGCGCCAAAAATGCCAGAGAAAATTCTGGCGATGTAAAGCCACATAAGACTAGGCGCAAAGCCAAGCACCACAAGCGAAAGCATCATGCCCACAAGACAAAAGAGCATCACGGGCCTGCGGCCAACTTTATCGGAAAGGCTTCCCCACAGCGGTGAAAACAAAAACTGCATTGCAGAATAGCACACCATCAGCATGCCCACATCATAAGCACTCGCACCAAACGAATCTGCGTAATACGGAAGAATGGGAATGATAATGCCAAAGCCTAAGAGATCGATGAAAACGACAAGAAAAACAATCAGCAGTTTTGAGCGCATAGTGCCGTGGGCTATAAATCACAATAATTTCCTTGTCAGCAAAAAAACTCTGCACTAGGGCTCTGCGCTGCATGGAAACCGCAAACACACAAACGCGTGATCAACTGATTGCCAGCATTCAAGAACTGAAGCGGCAGAAAAATGCGGTGATCTTGGCGCACTATTATCAAGAGGCCGATGTGCAAGATATTGCCGATGTGCTTGGTGATAGCTTGGCCCTTGCCCAAGCTGCAAAGCGCTCAAACGCAGATGTCATCCTCTTTTGCGGAGTGCACTTCATGGCGGAGACGGCCAAAATTGTAAATCCTGGCAAAACGGTGCTGCTTCCAGATCTTGATGCCGGTTGCTCACTTGCTGCGTCTTGCGATGCTCGCGATTTGGCAGCGTGGAAAAAAGAACATCCCGAACATAAAATCATTTCCTACATCAACTGCAGTGCAGAAGTGAAAGCGCTCTCGGATATTATTTGCACTTCAAGCAACGCTGCCAAAGTGGTGGCTTCTTTTCCCAAAGACACTCCCCTGCTTTTCGCGCCCGATAAGCATTTGGGCTCGTGGCTTGTGGAAAAACTTGGACGAAAAATGGAATTGTGGCCAGGCGCTTGTCATGTACACGAAGCCTTTCGCGCGGAGACCATTTTAGACTTGAAGCTCGCACATCCAAGCGCCACCTTCATCTGCCATCCGGAATGCAGCGAATCTGTTCGCTTTCACGCCGAGTATGTTGGTTCCACCAGCAACTTGCTGCAATTTGTTCACGATGATCCACGTCAAACATTTATTGTGGGAACCGAAGTGGGCATTTTGCATCAAATGCAAAAAGCAAATCCCAGCAAAACCTTTATTGCTGCACCTGGCACCGATGCTGGTTGCAACTGCAGCATCTGCCCATACATGAAGCTCAACACGTTAGAAAAAATCTACGCTGCACTTCGCGATATGAAACCTGAAATTGTTATGGATGCAGATCTGCTAAAAAAAGCTGCTCTGTCGCTCAATCGCATGTTGGAACTTTCGTAAATCATGACTACCAACACTCACCAGCATTTACTTTCTGTTGCCCCCATGATGGATGTCACCGATCGGCATTTTCGTTTTCTAATGCGCTTCATCACCAAACACACCTTGCTTTATACTCCGATGATTACCGCGCAAGCGCTGTTCTATGGCTACGCCGAGCGGCTCATCGATTACAGCGCAGAAGAACATCCGCTTGCCCTGCAAGTGGGCGGCTCCGACACAAAGCAATTAGCGCACGCTGCAAAGGAAGCCGAAAAACTTGGCTACCGCGAAGTAAATTTAAATGTGGGTTGCCCGTCAGACCGCGTGCAATCAGGAAAAATGGGTGCTTGCCTCATGGCAGAGCCAGAGCTTGTGGCGGAATGTGTGAAAGCCATGCAAGATGCTTGCAGCCTGCCCATCACGGTGAAGCACCGCATTGGCATCGACGAGCAAGATGCCTACTTAGACATGCATGCCTTTGTTGACTGCGTTTCCAAAACCGGCTGCACCGATTTCATCGTCCACGCCAGAAAGGCATGGCTAAAGGGTTTGAGCCCAAAGGAAAACAGAACCAAGCCGCCCATTCGACATGAAGACGTTCACAAGTTGAAACAAGATTTTCCGCACTTGCACATTGTGATCAACGGCGAAATCAGAAAACTAGACCAAGCCAAAACACAGCTTGAACATGTAGACGGCGTCATGATTGGACGCGCCGCCTATGAAGACATGTTCATTTTTGCCGAAGCTGACGAGCTGTTTTTTGGAGCCGAAAAAAGCAAGGTAAGCCGTGAAGAAGTGGTAGAAAAATCGCTGCACTACCTTGAAGCCGAAATGAAAAAAGGCGTCAAACCCAAGTCAGTTCTGGGTCACCTGTCATCACTCTATCAAGGCCAAACCGGCGCCAAAGCCTGGCGTAGAAGCTTAAGCAGCATCAGCAACAGCCATTCATTTAAAGAAATTTGCAGCATTTTGAGATCAAAAGAGCCAAAAACCTGATGACAATCAGCTTGAACTGAAGTTCAAATTCAGCTAGGCTCTCTTTCACTTTCAAAACGAGGTCAGATTCGTACTATGAGTTATTTTTACTACGTTGGGGTAAGCCACAAAACGTTTCCCCTTTCGCATCGTGAGAAACTTTTTTTCTCTCCTGAAGAAACATCTCTTTTGCTTGAAGACTTCAAGCAAAAAGCCAATGTGGATGAGTGCCTTTTGCTTTCAACCTGCAATCGTACTGAACTGTATGTGGTAAGTAACAAAGAACTTTCGCCCTCAAGTTTGCAAGAGCATTTGTGCGCTGCGGTTGAAATAGATGCAACTTCCATCGCCCCGTATTGGCAGGCTGCAAGCGGGTTTGAGGCCGTGCTTCATCTTTTTTCTGTAAGCTCCAGTTTAGATTCTCTTGTGCTTGGTGAAGCTCAAATTTTGGGACAAGTGAAAAACGCTTATCACATTGCGCACAACTGCAATTGCACCGGTCCGTTTTTGAACCAACTGATGCATCGTACTTTCTACACCGCAAAACGTGTGCGAAGTGAGACTGGTATAGGTCTTGGCGCCACTTCTCTTTCCAGCATTGCGGTTGAACTCTTGGAAGGAAAACTTTGCACCAGAACTCCGCCAACGGTTTTGGTGGTGGGCACGGGAAAAATGGGAACAGTGACCGCAAAAGCCTTTTGCAAAAAAGAGCTGGGCCAGTTGGTACTCATCAACCGCACATTTCAAACGGCAGTAAAACTTGCGGCAGAGCTTGGAGCTCATGCAGCAAGATGGGACGAGCTTGATACATGGCTTGCAAAAGCAGATGTGGTCATCACTTGCAGCGGATCGGAAAAACCTATTATAAGTGCATCTCAACTGAAAAACATCACAAGCTGCAGAGCAGATCGTACTTTGCACTTGATCGATCTTGGTGTTCCGCGCGATGTTGAAGAAAATGCGCGCACGCTCGCCAACGTTTCCCTCTATAATATTGATGATTTGCAAGACGTTGCCACGCACAACAAAAGCCTGCGAAAAAACGAAGCCAAGCAAGCAAGTGAAATGGTGCAAGAAGAAGCGGAACTAGCTTACCGTGACATTGTGCTCTCACTTGTTGACCCTACCATCGCCAACCTTCGCATCAAGTGTGAAGAGGTGCGCAAAAAAGAAGTAGACAAAGCCCTTAAACAACTTGGGCTCAAAGATGAAAAACAAGCTGAAATTCTCGACAAGTGCACTCAAGCCATCATCAAAAAAATCCTCCACGACCCCATCCTCTCCTTGAAAGAAGCTTCAACGCGCCAAGAGTACGAACAAGAACTCTGTTTCCTCATTCGAAAAATTTTCCAACTTGATCAGGTTTAGGGCGATGTTTAGTGCGATAGTGCTTGGTGCTTAGTGCTTTTTGTCATCCTGAACAACGAGAAGGATCTCCTCAGGCAATTCTGTATTTTGTCATTCTCGCCCTAGCAGCGTTGAGTGATATTTTAGGCAATGAACTCCAAGTAATTCTCCGGGTGAATGACGTCAAAGGTAGAGTTGGGGTAAGCGTCTGTCCAAAGCTTTGGCGCTTTGAGTGTTTTCTTTTTCCATTTTATCTCGTAAGCAAAAAGTTTTCCTGCACGCTCTTCAACAAAATCAATTTCTTTTTGATCGTAGGTTCTCCAAAAATAATTATTTGCTGAGATATGCTGATATTCCTGTTTTTTGAGGCGCTCGGAGATGATGTAGTTTTCCCATAATGCACCAACATCATCACGTAAAGGGAGCATGTTAAAATTATTGATGAGAGCATTTCTCACACCAAGATCATAAAAATAATAGCGCGGGCTTTTACTGATTTCTTTGCGCAAATTTCTGCTTAATCCTCTCAATTTATAAACTACAAAAGATTTTTCCAGTAAATCAAGATAGCGTTCTACGGTATTTTTACTCATGCTGAGCTGCTGGCCCAATTCATGATAAGAAACTTCTTTTCCAATCTGAAAGGCGAGTAATTGTAGAAGGCGCACCAATTTTTCAGAGTGCCTTAACCCATCTAGTTCTAAGATATCTTTGTAAAGATATGATGAAACAATTTCTTTTAAATATATTTCACGTTGCTGATTGTCTTGGTGGGTGACCACTTCGGGATATGACCCATAAATGAGACGACTTTCCAAATGAGCTGTTGTCTCGTGGCGTTTTTCAATCGCAGAAATTTCCAGTTGTGCCAAGGGAAACATGTGAAGAGTAAATTTTCTTCCGGTAAGCGGTTCGCCAACGTTTCTCGCTAAATCAAACGACGAAGATCCAGTTGCAATCACCTTGATGTTTTTAATGTGATCAACAAGCAACTTGAGAGCTAAGCCAGTATTTGTGATTTTTTGCGCTTCATCAATAATCAGAAGTTGATGATTTCCGACAAAAGCTTTGAGTTTTTCAATTGATTCACTTTCGAGATAGGCACGAACAGCAATGTCTTCGCCACTTACGAATAAAAATCTATCTTTGGTATGCTCACAAACCTTTTTAAGAAGTGTGGTTTTGCCACAGCGTCGTGGCCCATAAACAACAACAACAACTTTGCCGAGCTGTAAGAGCTTTTGTAGGTTTTGAAGCTGTTTTTGGGGTATGTACATAAAAGACCTTTAATTTGTCATTGAATTGACTAAATTATACTGATTTTAGTCAGTCAAAGCAAGACTTTTTTAAAAAACAACATTTTACCGTGGGAGTAACAGCACAGCACAACCCAAGCAACCTTTTCCCCCTTTCACCGATAAGCAAACATGGTCACCATTCCATCCCATTTGGGCATGCTCACGCCTTTTCTTGGCCGGCCTGGCCCTATGAACCAAACCTGGGCGAGCCCTTTGCAGTCTACATCTCCTGGCATCAGCACTGCTTTGGGGAACGGTGCTTTTTCCATGAAGCTTCAGGGCGCACCCACTCATCCTCTTTGGGATTTTCAGAAGCAGTTTTTAGAAACAGGCTTTGCTCGATACCAAGGCTGGCAAGACCG
>PCXC01000021.1 GCA_002796345.1 Deltaproteobacteria bacterium CG11_big_fil_rev_8_21_14_0_20_42_23
AATTGAAACCAGTTTGAATTTAGTATCAACAACTATTTGAATTTATTTAGGATAGTGGTAACTCGAGCACACATTTTTTGCCATTATGCCCAGGACAGCAAAGTGTTTGAATTGCCGGATCCCTCCGCCTTAGGCTGAAGGATGACAAGCAAAAGTCCATCGCACTATTGCCCTATTGAACTATTGCTCTAGGAGCACTACTTCTCATTCCATTTTTTCAACACATTCGGAAGGGTATTTTTATCCACTTGAGTTTTGTGTTCGTTCCACGAAATGATGTCGCCTCGCTTGGCGGCGTTGAAGTGTCTTTCTTTGCGGTGAGGCAGGTCTTTGTCGAAGTGGGTGATGCGTTGCAGCCTTGCATTTTCTCCGCACAATAATAATTCTGCTTTTCCTTTTGAATTCATCGGCGACGAAACAACGCGCCATGCAACATTTCCTGTTGCTGGCTCTGCACTTTCACTCTTTTGCTTTTTCAAAATCATGTACGCCATTTTTAAATAATCGTGTTTGTTGCCAATGGCATCATCGATATCTCGAATCAATTTTGGGCATTCCCACTCAACATAAAAATGGCACCAATCGCGTTTGCTCCACTTGAGCATTGGGCAAGGGCCTTGATGTAAGCATGGCGCTAGCACTTTCAAATTGGCGCTTTGCGGGCGCGAGTCTTCTGCCACATTCAACAGCAAATCGCGAAGCTGCATGAGTTCGCGAGTTGATTTTTGCAAAGCAGGATCAACCAAAAGCAAGCTTGCGTTTGGGGCTAAATATTTTTCGCATAAAAAATGGGCAAGGTCGTATTGTTGCTGCACTGAAGAAAATTCGTTCAGCACATTTGCAGCAATGATCAGCTGAAACTGTTTTCGCTTGAGCAAACGATCTATTTGCGTGGGAAGTGCACGTTCCGTAAAAACTTTGAGTACATGTTTTTTTTCGGTAAGCTGCAAAAACAATGCTGATGCATCTTGCGCAATGCCTTTGTTTTGTTCGAAGGCCACAATGTCTAATTTCACTTTAGGCAAATGCTGCGAAAAAAAGTGTGCGCATGCAATACTTGCCGTACCTGGGCCAGCGCCAAGATCTAAAATGGAAAAACTTCCTTCGGCGGGAAGCTCGCCTAAATCGTGCATTTGCTGAAGACAGTGTTTAATTTTTGCGTAGTTTGTGAGAAAAAAATACAGCAAATATGCTGAGCGATATTCTTTTAAGTTGAAATAGTTTTGCGCGCGTTTTCCACGTTCGGAAGTAAACTGCATGGATAAATCAGCAATAGCCGGCATAAAAAAATTCAAGTCTTTTGTGTTGAAGTTTTTTTGATGGGCTTGATATTTTTTGCCAAAACGTTTTGGGAGATACGTTTCTTTCACGTATTGCAGCAAATTTTGTTCAAGACTTTTGGGAAGCAGTGCTGTCATTCTTCGTCTATGCCTCGAAGTTTGTTCACCACTTTTTCCAAGTCAGGAGGAAGTGGAGAACGAAACTCCATTTTTTCTCCACTGGAGCGAAAACCCAAAATATACGCATGCAACGCATGACGATGCAGCTGCGCCGTGCTGCCATAGAGTTTGTCGCCCATTACCGGGTGGCCAATGTGTGCAAAGTGTACGCGAATTTGATGCGTTTTTCCGGTGTATAAATTGAGATCAAGCAGCGTTGCATTTTCATAACGCTCGATGACGCGGTATTCTGTTTTAGCTTCAACGCCTTCACCGCTTGGAACCACTTTTACTTTTCGGCCGTGAGAAAAATCGCCTTTTTCAAGATCGAAGCGAAGAATGCCCGATTCTTTTTCCACGCGCCCTTCTACGATGGCGTAATAGCGGCGTTTCACGCTGTGCTTTGCAAACTGCTCTTTAATCAACTGGCCTTTTTTGGAACGCGCAAACAAAACAAGCCCGCTTGTTTCCACATCCAAGCGATGAAGCGGCTCAACAAACACACCAGTACTTTCGGTATACTTGCGTTGCAAATAGCCGCGCACTTGGTCGGTGAGCGTTTGGCTTAAGTGCTTCTGGTCTTTGCCCGCCACGGTGTGCACGCCCCACGGTTTTTCCACCACCATAATATCGCGGTCTTCATAGTGAACTTTCAAGAACCCTTTGATGCGCGTTTTTTTCGTGGGCAGCTCTGGCATCACCGTCACGCGGTCGTTTGTTCGAAGCGCCCAGCTGGCAATACGTACTTTTTTTCCATTCACTGCCACTCTGCCATTGTCCAGCAACTGCTTGATAATACGGCGCGAGCGGCCAGTCTTCTGCGCAAGCCACGTGTCTATTCTATGGCCTTCTGAGGCCGCTTTTATGTTAAATTCTTCTTTCATCTTCTTGACTTTCTGTGCCAAACCTAGTTTAGGCAGGTGGTCTCTTGGTGCGCCAAAGGCCTGTTGCCCAAAGCCACCGTGTAAATCGCAACGAGGTATCGCAGCTTTTCGGTTTTTGTTGCTTACTTTCTTTGCCACGAAGGAGTTAATTATGTCTCAAATCGCCTTAGGAAACCTTACTGCAAACGTAGCTGCCGACTGGGATGTCCAGGGAATGCTGACCATCACGCTGCCTTCTACCGATCCAAATGTGAAGCCAAATGTGATCCTCACCAAAGAACAATTGCCACGCGAAGTGGATTTGAACGAATACTTCGACAAAATCAAGGAATCTATTCAAAAAAGAGGCATTAAAGACCTTAAAATTTCAGACGAGCGCGACATCGCCATTTCGGGCGTACGCGGCAAAATGATGATTTGCAGCTGGGACGTGTCTGCCATGGCTGAAATGATGGCGCAACAAAACCCCAACCAAAAAGCTCCGGCTATTAAGCCAGGGCAAATTGTAAAACAGGTTCAGGTGACATTGCTCAAAGACCAAATGGCCATCAACATGACCGCCAGCTTCCCCAACGAAAAATTCACCGATTACTATAAACCCTTCCAAGAATTCCTAAAAAGCTTGAAATTTGACTGATTTTTTTGAAACAAACACCAAAAACCGCCTTTTTTGGCGGTTTTTTTTATGGGTTCAAAAGAGCAACTTTTAAGACTTTGTGACCGATAATAAGACACTTATGTTTTCAGCGGGCGATCCCAAAATTAAGGATGCTGGTGCTCCTTCCATTTCGGTAGAAATGGAGGCTTATACCCACATCAACCAAAGTGCCGAAGCATTGCAGGCGCAAGCTAACGAGCTTCAAGCTCACGGCATTGCCATTGCGATTGTGACTGATGATGATGGCCATCACTATTATAGTTACAAAGCTGGCGATGAACTGATTGCGCCGGTCACGTTTCAAGAAAGTGGTTTTTTCCGATTCGAGGTTCCAAAGGGCCTACATCAAGAAAGTGCTGTCTATATTGCGCTCTCCAAAGGACGAGTCTTGGAGCAGCCTCCCGAATTTGGCAGAACCTTTTTCACTGCAACGGATGATGCCGGAGTGAGTCTTGATCCTGTTGTGATTGAGTACACTGTTGTCGTTTCGGAATCTCAGGGTTTAAGTGGCAGCGATACAGAATCCATCAAAAGTTTTATCCTTAAAAAAATTAAACACGATCTTGAAATTTATCAAGGTGGAAAAAATGCTGATGCCCTTCTTTTGGCAAGCATTCGTCATAACGATCATGCAAATGAAGGCCAAAGAAAATTTACGGTTTATGTAGGCGTGAACAAAAATATTTTTCCTGATGATGAACTTGCCCGAAAAAAAGGCCCGCCTTATTTGGAAGCAGCATATTGCCCCGAGTGGATTCAACATGCCGAAAAAGTTGAAGGGGAGAAAAACACAGATGGCACTCCCCTCATTGCAGGTTGGGAAATCATTCCACAAAGTAACGGAAAATATTTGGCCATTCCACGTGAAGAAATAAAAGATCGTGTTAGCGAACAGACCGGCGAAAAAACTTCGCATTACGAATATAACCTCACTTCAAAACTTGGCTCCAGTGCATTTATGAATGGCGACGATCCCAAACGGCTTTTACGCGGTGTGAAATTTATTGGCATGGGTGGAGTTGTTGGTTTGCAGTGTCCTGTGTTTGAACTTGATGTCTACGAAATTCCAAAAACACCCGACAGCTGTTTGGAATGGGTTGAAGAAAAAACTCAAAAAGAAATTTCTACACGCGAACGTCTTACAAAGCTTGGCGAAGGTTATCTTTTGCAAAACAAGAGTTCGAGTGTGTTTCGCTACATTGGCCCAAGTTCAGATGCATCAGGGTTGACGCAAGCAAAAGAGAGTGTTGCTCAACATGCACCAGAAAAATCTGGCTACACGTTTGTTGATGTGGGCGTAAAGCAAACGGTGAATGATCCGGTGTGCCAGGCATATCAACTGTTTCCGCAGTATGAAAAAATTCCAGATGCTCCTAAGCCAGGAACAAAACCCAAAGGCAAAAGCGATGTTGGGAAAATAAAAATTCTTTTTCCCAACGATGAAAACAAACGAAAAAACCTTGAAGAACTCACAAAACTTGGTCGCATTCGCATCATTCCACCACTGAAAACACCGCAACAGCAGCAACCAGCGCTCATTCGCATCATATTACAAGAACTTCATGAAGATGATCCCAACGCGCAAGAAATTATGTTTGTGGTTGATCAAAGCGGAAGCATGTCTCCTTATGCCACTTATGTTGCGGAGAAATTCGATGAAATCAGCGCCGAACTTGCGGCCAGCAAAAATGAAGATGATGAAAACGGCTTGGGCCTTATTGCTTATACAAGTGACGATACAGCTGAAAGTGGAGTGGACCTCTTGGTGCCGCTGCAAACAGAATTGGAAGATGCGCTTGAAGCACAAGAAGTGCGAAAGGGTTTACAGTTTATCGCTGCCAATACAAGTGGCGGCCTAGAATACACGTATGAAGCGGCTTGGCGAGCATTGGATGAATTTGAACGCACTGGAAATGAAAGCTTGAAAAAAATTATTGTGCTCACTGATGAGGGTACTGTTGAAGCTGACCTTCAGGTAAAACCCGGTGGGCTCACGCCAGAACAACTGAAAGCACGCGCGGAACAATTGGGTGTAGAGTTCATTGTTATTTTTATTCCACCAGTTGAAAATTTTGCTGTCTATAATCACTTTACGCCTCCATCAAAGTCGGAGTATCTTGATTACCTTGATTTGCTCGATGTCAACCCTGCCGACTGGACACAAGAAAAACGCACACAATTTTGGCTTGATGGCCTCAATTCTTCTGAAGCTAGCCTTCGCGTAAAAGCCTATATCATCGAACTTTTAGAGGCAGTACCAGAGAGTGAAAAGTCCCTCGTTGTACAAGAGCTATTGAAACGACTTGATGATACATTTGAAAATCAAAATCTTCAGGTCAATGTTTTTAAGGCACTTGGAGTTCTTAACACCCCAAAATCGCAAGATGCCATCGTTGATTTTGTTCTCCAAACCCCGTTCGAATCAATAAAAGCTGACTGTATCAGACATGAACTGAGCAACATGAACCTTCCGATAAGAAATATGTTGTATGCTTTTTTAAATAATCCAACACATCCGATGGGGAGACGCATTACCGCTGCTCACTACCTAGCATGGCTTGGGGATGAGCGAAGTGTAGAGATCCTAACATCCCCTGCAATCACCCATTGTTTAGCTCATGAACATCTGTGCCTTAATACTTTGGACCAAGCTTTTAGAGATTTTAGACCTGCATTATTGCAAGCGTTAGAAGATCACCTATCGCGCGAAAGTATTGGAGAAAGAAGAAGTCGTCTTAAATTTGCAATTGCATCTCTCAAAGCACTGGAGGAAGCAAAGCAACGGGAACTTCAAACACCTGTTTTTGAAACAATCAAACAACGCGCCATGAAAGAGGGGATTCTTGAGGCGTTAAAACAAATCAAACAACGCGAGCCCGAGCATTATCTTCCAGCGCTCATAAGCGTCTATATGAATCCTTATGATTCTAATGCTGAAGATTCGGAACGCTATGCAAAGCTGATGGAAGAAATAATAGCATTTGGCGACGAAGCAGCTACCCATCTTTTTGAAAAGTACAGCTCCTATGTGGCGACACCTCGTCTCTTGGAAGCTATCGGTGGTGTAAAAGCGGAGGAATATCTTCGAAAACTTGTACAAAAAGGAGAACCACAAGTTCAACCTAACCCACATCGCATCTTTGACGGTGGCCAACTCACATTTACCAAAGCAAGTCTTGAGGCTGTCGTAACAAAAAATCGTATTGCTGAATTGAGCAAAGACCTCACCAAAGCACATGCTGCGCTGAATGGCTTTGATACGGAAATGAAAGTGTTTGCAGCTATTGCCTTGGCTCAACAAAAAGACGATGCCGCCATTCCCGTTTTGCTAGAGCAGCTTTTTCCATGGGATGATGGGCTTGTGGAGCTTATTAAAAATATAGGAAGTGAAAAAGCAGGCCAGGCCTTACTCTTCATTTTCAAAAATAAACGATCTTGGCTAGAGGGCCAACTCGAAAAGATCATAAAAGCCCTTGAAGAAACAGGAACCCCAGATGCCATTCCAGCCCTTTCAGATTACTTGATTCATCAAGATGAAGACCTGTTCGAAGCAGCTGCGAACGCCATCAGCGCCATTAGCGAGCGAAATGGCTTGTAAAAAACTTCTTCCAAAAAAAATTTCGTTTTTCGGTCGTTTTTTGTGCTTGAACATACTCCATAAATGGCGTACGATTCTGGAGCATGTTCAAGAGAACGATTAAACCTCCGAAATCAAACAGCTTTTTCCTTTTTGGAGCTAGAGGAACAGGTAAATCTACCCTTCTCAAACACCACTTTTCTGCTCAAAAGGCTTATCTCGTGAACCTCCTCCTTCCTGAAGAAGAAGATCGTTTTGCCCGAAACCCCTCTGAGTTTGCAGAGTCTGTAAAAAAAAGGGCTCCGCAGGTTGTTATTATTGATGAAGTGCAAAAGGTTCCCAAACTGCTGAATGTGGTGCAATCACTTATGCTGGATCACCCAAAAATCCAATTTGCCCTTACTGGTTCCAGCGCCAGAAAACTCAAACGTGGTGGAGCCAATCTTCTGGCGGGAAGAGCTTTTCTCAATTATCTCTATCCGCTCACCTCCGCCGAACTTGGCGAAGTCTTTTCACTTCAAAACGCTTTGGCTTTTGGCACTTTACCTGCGGTATGGAATTTTCAGACAGCAGAAGAAAAAAAATCGTTTTTGCACTCTTACGCTATCACTTACTTCAAAGAAGAAATTCAAGCCGAACAAATTGTAAGAAAGTTGGAGCCGTTTCGTAATTTTTTAGAAGTAGCTGCGCAATCGAATGGAAAAATTATTTCTTATGCAAACATTGCGCGAGACGTTTCGGTTGATATCAAAACAGTTCAGTCCTATTTTCAAATTCTTGAAGACACACTTATTGGTTTTTTACTCGAACCTTTTCATCGTTCCCTTCGCAAACGCCAACGTCAAGGTCCAAAATTTTATTTTATTGATACAGGGCTCGCCAGGGCACTTGCACGAACACTCACTCTAGAGCTTGCGCCACAAACATCCGTTTTTGGAAATCTTTTTGAACAATTTGTCATTCTAGAAATATACAAAAGAAATCACTACTTCATGAAAGATTACCGCTTTTCTTATTTACGCACCAAAGATGATGCGGAGATCGATCTTATTATAGAGCGGCCGGGTCTGCCTTTGGCGTTGATAGAAATTAAATCTTCGCCACGAATTGATGAATCGCACCTAAGGACCTTGGCACGTTTTCGACAAGACCTTGGAAACTGTGATGCCTACTGTCTTTCCCAAGATCCACTTGCTCGTATTGTCCAAGGCATTCACGTGCTTCCTTGGACAAAAGGGCTTGAAGAACTTGGATTGGTGTAGTGGTTTTACTTTGAGGAACTTTTTTGAAAGTGAAGTAATATCATTTTATTATCCTCTGGCTTGACCAGGCCTGTCCGGCAGGCGGGGGATCCAGCAATTCTAACACTTTGCAGTCATCCTTCGTTACACTCAGGATGGGCATAATGGCAAAAAATGTGTGCTATTTAGGTTTGAGAAAGAAGTAATAAG
>PCXC01000022.1 GCA_002796345.1 Deltaproteobacteria bacterium CG11_big_fil_rev_8_21_14_0_20_42_23
GCTGAGGTCTTCTTGAACCAAGTGTTGCACTTCGAATGTGAATCCACATCCCCGCGTTCGCGAGGATGACAAAAGAAAACTACATCCCAAGCATTTTGCTCATGGCGCCCATGTCCATGCCGCTCATCATGCCACTCATTGATTCTTTCGCAGCTTCACTTGCCTTGTGGCCCGCGTCATTCACGGCGAAGCGGATTAAGTCTTCTAGTCTGCGCACATCGTTTGCATTCACAACACTTGCGTCAAGCTTCACTTCTTTTACTTCGTTTTTTCCATTCATGATAATGCGAACAAGTCCATCGCCCGCAACACCTTCAAAGTTTTGCTTCGCAAGTTCTTTTTGTTGACGCTTCATGTCTTTTTGCATTTTACGCGCCTTCATCACCATGTCTTTCATTTCAAATAATCCCATGACCTACTCCTTTGTTTTATTTTCACCTGTGTCATCCTGAGTAAAACGAAGGATCTCCTCGAAACCACGTAGATTCTTCGCATACGCTCAGAATGACAGCTAATTGCTTATTCACATTTCTTGTACATTACTAATCTTTCAATACTCGAACATCGTGCACTTGTGCTCCTAAAATTTCTGCAGCGTCCTTTACAACCGAGCTGTGAAGCGCTTCTCGTGTGAGTTGTTTATTTTTTTCAAATTGCCCAGAGGCACTTTTTCCGTTTTCTTTTTTTACGCTTCCTTCAAGCACCAACATGAGTGGGCGCTTAAAATATTCTTTCAGCAAAAGTTCAATATGAATTTTTCTATCTGGCTCTGAAAGCATGTCGGCATACAAACAACTGTCAAACTTCATGTTTAAACTTTTGTCATCAACACGCACAAATTCGCCATGCTGAAAAATTGATGAAGTTTTGGGATCTTTCACTGCAAGCCAGCGTGCAAAAGCCTCCCACGTTTGCTCTTTTGAGATTTGAGCTGAAACACCAGGAACCGGAGAAGCAGATGAAGCAATAGATTGCGGTTTTTGCACTTCGTAAGAAGTTTTGATTTGGAGAGCTTGCGTTGCTTGTCCACTTCCAGCCATCCACTCTTGAAGCATCAATAACAATTCACTTATTTTTTTCACCGGCTCTACGCGACACAATCTTACAATCATCACCTCGAGTAAAATTTTGGGAAGTTCCGAGCGTGAAATTTCATTTGTACCCTCATACCACAGCGAAAACATTTGCTGCACTTGCTCGGCGGTGAGGCGTTGAGCAAGCTTTTGCAGCTCGGAAAATTCTTCGGCACTGAGCTCTACAATTTGAATATCGTTTCCGCATTCGCACAACACTAACAAATGACGAAAACATTCGAGGAGATCGAAACAAAAACGGTTGAGGTCTGCACCTTGCGTAAACACATCTTCCACCAACTTGAGAGACAAACGCACATCTTTATCGACAATAGCGCGAAGAAGATCGAAGAGGATTTTTCTATCCAAAAAGCCCAACATATTTTTGAGCGTATCCAAGCTAATTTCTTGCGAAGAAAACGCAATGGCCTGATCGAACAACGACTGCGCATCACGCATGCTGCCCGCAGATTCACGTGCAATAAGGTAAAGCGCTTCTTCACTTGCCAGCACTTTTTCTACAGTTGCAATAGACATGAGCGATTCGCAAATAGACTGGCTTGAAATACGTCGAAAATCGTAACGCTGGCAACGAGATAAAATAGTAGACGGAATTTTTTGAGGCTCGGTAGTGGCAAAGATAAACACCACATGTGCTGGCGGCTCTTCCAGTGTTTTCAAAAGTGCGTTGAAGGCACTTGTGGAAAGCATGTGCACTTCATCGATGATATAAATTTTATATTTTCCTGATGAAGGCAAATACTGAACGTGCTCTCGAATCTCTCGAACATCATCTACACTTGTATTTGAAGCTCCATCAATTTCCTGCACATCAAGAGATGTTGCTGCTGAAATTTCAAGGCACGACCTACACTCGCCGCAAGGTTCGGCATCTTTCAAGTTGGAACAGTTGAGCGACTTTGCAAGAATTCTAGCAACTGTGGTTTTTCCTACCCCTCTTGCTCCGCAAAAAAGATAGGCATGATGAATGCGCGATGACAAAATGGCATTCTTCAAGGTTACCGTCACATGCTCTTGGCCAATCACATCGGCAAAGCACATGGGGCGATATTTTCGGGCAAGAACTTGGTAGCTCATAGGATCCTAGGTATTAAAAAATATTATAATTCAAGCTGTTACACTAAAGCTCTCGAAAGAGCTGTAAGAAAAAAGCAAGCCTTCAAGCGCTGCTTCAGATGCTGCGTGTAATGCATTAGAATTGTTTCCCCCAAGAGTCAATCCGGGAATTGATTTTGAATTGGGGAAAAATTTTATCAAATGTTCTCCCCTCTTAAATTAAGAGGGGCTGGGGGAGTTATGTTTTTTAGAGCTTGTTGACAATTAAAGACAAGTTATTGATTCCATAACTTTTTCTATTTACGGTTGTCATCCTGGGCATAATGGCAAAAAGCTAATTGTCAACACGCCCTAGAGTGTGAAAAACAATAACCCCACCTAACCTCCCCTTAAATTAAGGGGAGGGATTAACAACACAAAGGCTGCAAATGGCCGAACTACAAAGGGTGAGTTAAAAGTTACGCGGTTTGGCTTGGGCTTCTAGGGTGAAATTTCTGCCCTCGTCGGTGAGGGTTAGGTTCATGCGGATCATTCTAATGTCGGTTGCCGATGGTCCTAAAATGGGGCTGGCGATCACTTGATCATCGGCGTCATAATAGCTGAACTGAAGTGAAGAAACATTTTCTGCAAGTTGCGTATTGTTGCGCATTAAACTTGCGCCATTAAGCCAGTAGCGAATGCTGTCTCCATCAGAATTCATAAACTGAAAATCATCTACGCTGGCCGTAAAAATTTCAGTATCCGAATTCACACCTCTGGCCTCACGCGAAAAACGATAGCACGCCTCGGAAGCTTCGCCTCGCATGGCTTCCACAATGTTTTGCCCCACCTTGAGATCAAGCGCTAGCATTCCAAACTTTTCAACCCCAACAATAAGCACGCCCATGAGAGCTACCACCAAAATCAACTCCATCAAGGTAAAGCCAGATTGTGTTTGTAATCGCTTCATCATTTTAATCCGTTACCAAGCCAATCATTCGCACGGTAATATCTGGAATAAGAGTGTTATTCACCACCACTTCAACTTTTTTGTATGAAGTAGGGCCAGCAACACTTGTGTTGAGATCGGCCGCATCAACATAATCTACATTTATAACGTATTGATAATCTGCTTGTGGAGCCGCAAACGCTGTTGCAGCTTGATCCACCACAGTATCAAAACTTTTTCCGTAAATATAATCTTCCATCACATCTTGCGCCAAATGGCTTGCAACCGTAAGGGGAATGATATTCAAACTTTGGCGCTGCATGCCCGCAAACGCCATCAAGATTGGCGGAACACAAAAGCCAATCAGCATGATGAGCAGCACTACCTCAACAAGCGTCATCCCTTTTTGGTTCTTTACGTTTTTCATGATGACTGCACTCCACCGAGTTCATTTATATTTAAGACAATAGTAGTTCCAGCACCTTGCAAGGTCACGGTTGCACCTGCCGAAAAAGGAACACCGTCGCTATCCGTTAATCTGCCTTGAGCATCAAAGTAAATGGCGTCGCCAAAGCCGGTAAAAACATTGAGAAGAGAAACACCTTGGAATCGTTCATCGGTATCGTAATCAATAAACATGCTTTGATTGGATTGATAGGGTGACGGCAAAGTGTTCCCCAGACTGCTTTCAAAAACGGAATATGAATTTTGGCTAGGATTAAAATTCACTCCGTGCACCACACCAGTTGTCATGGCGCGTTTTTTTGCGTAGTCGATATCGGCAATGAGTTTTTCTTCTGCATTTGAAAGATGCAAACGGTCGAAGGAAAAATCACTCAAAAAACTAAGCGACAAAATCCCCAAAAGACTGACCACTAAAATAAACTCAATCAGCGTAAATCCTTTTTGATTTTTTAACTTCAGCATCACTTCACACCACCTTTAAAAATACACTTCTCTCCACGTTCCTGTGTTAGCCGTTGGGGTATCTCCAAACAATGATCCCACAAGACTTGTTTTCACCATATCGGCATCATAAGCTACCGTTGTACTTCCATTCAAACTTACTTGTTGTTGGCTCACCACTTCGCCCGTGATGTCTGAAGTACCACCAAGATCCACATCGGTATCCACGTCGCCTTGCACATAAAGAAGTCCATTAAAAACAAGATTCCCGGTAATACGAACATCACCCATCACAATCAAAATGGCAGGCGATGCAGAAGTGGTGCTCACCGTTTGAATTTGAAGTGTCGCTGGGCTTCCATCGGGAAAGTTATCAATGAAAATAACTCCATTCAAAGAATCTGGCTTCAAGCCTCCCGATGGAAAATCACCTTGAAAATAATTTCCATCTGCTCTGGCAGCATAGCCATTATCGTGATTGGCTAACGCAAGCGCTATAGCCGCATCGCGATCAAGCACAGGAAGTGAAGATGCATTTTCAACGGTAGTTCCCGTAATGGTTGGGCTTCCGCTGGCATCAATCGCTGAAGTGGTGTAAATGGCATGGTCAAAAGCGCTGGTTCCTTTGCTGATCACAGATTGAAGGTAGCGATTGGCATCACCACTCATTCCCTGCACCGTCACCACCACCGTGTCGTTGCTGTCTTCAGTGCTATCACTATCGCCATCGTCATCATCCGCGATGGTAATATCGAACGAACCTGTTCCAAATGTGGTGGTGGGATAAAGACTCGCGTCTTGCCAATTATTCCAATTTTCTTCCAAGCTTTTAGTTGCGTAATGAAGCCCAGACTCCGCCAAAAAGAAGGCTTGCTCGGAATTGTGCACCAAGCCAAGTTCGTGTGCATTTTCGCTTACAACAGCTCCACCCACCTGCATGAAGAGCATCATGATGAGAATGAGAATCACAATCGAAAGCGGAGACATGCCCTGCTCACTCGCGGCTTTTTTTCTGATCCCTGAAATGATCCCATGGAATATCATACACTTCCCCCTCATGGCCCTAAGAGTACCATAGCCAAAAGCAGCCTCCGCTTGCTTATTTTCTCTCCTCTTATATGCATGCTGCCAAATAGTGGGCAAGGTGGGGAAAAGCCATTAAAAGCCGTTATTTGGCCGTGAGAAACAAATAAAGAAAACAGCCTCTAAAGCTTGCGTTGAGAAAATAATTTCACTAGGAGCTTGCCAAGCTAAGGAGAGAACACGTTGAAGTACTGGCTGATGAAAAGTGAACCAAGCACCTATTCCATCGACGATCTGAAGCGGGACAAAAAGACGGCATGGGAAGGCGTGCGCAATTATCAAGCGCGGAACTTTATGCGCGATCATATGAAGCGTGGCGATCACGTGCTTTTTTATCATTCCAACGCAACGCCACCAGCTCTTGTTGGTCTGGCAACGGTCTGCAAAGAGTCATATCCCGATCCTTCGCAGTTTGATCCTCGAAATAAATATTTTGACCAAAAGGCAACACCAGAAAAACCCATTTGGTATTTAGTTGATATTTGCTTCGAAGAAAAATTTGAAACACCACTTTCGTTGGAACAAATAAAAAACATTCGTGGCCTCGAAAAAATGTTGGTCGTCCAAAAAGGTTCGCGCTTATCAGTTCAGCCTGTTGAAAAAAAACATTTCGAACACATTGTAACAATGCTCTCAAAGCACAAAGGAAAATAAACATGAAACTCAAAACCCTTCTTCTCAGCATGATGCTTTTTCTTTTCTCCATCGCGGCGTTTGCAAAAAGCAATATCACTTTTTTAATCAAAGGCATGCACTGCCAAAAATGCACTCAGAACATTCGTGCAAGCTTTCAAAACAACGACGCGATCGAAACCATCAGCGTAAACTTTGAAACAAGAACAGCTGACGTACAATTAAAAGCAAACAAAACCTTAAGCGATGCCGAGATAAAAACACTTCTCGAAAAGGTTGGCTATGAACTTGAAAGCATTCAACGGTAAACACGCTTCACTTTTGTGCGGAATTACCTTCGCTTTTTTGGCAGTTTTACTTGGAGCCTTTGGAGCACATTTGCTTCAGCACAAACTGACAATCGCACAGCTTGAATGGTGGGAGACCGCAAACCTTTATCAGATGTGGCATTCCTTAGCACTCATCCTTTTTGCACTTTGGGCAAAAGAGCAAAAAGGAAAAGCTCCACTTTATTTTTTCAGCTTTGGAATTTTGCTTTTCTCGGGAAGCCTTTACGTCATGGCACTCACAGGAATAACAAGCTTGGGAATGATCACCCCTTTTGGCGGGTTCTCTTTTTTACTTGGCTGGCTGTCCTGGGCACGACTCGCGATTCACCATCCACTTTGAAAACTCTTCTAAAAAAGTGATGAATCCTGGCAAGTGTTCTGATGGAAAAGAATACTTTTCTTCTGCATTTTCTAAAACTTCACGAAAGCAACGTATCCATTCACGCCGTGCAGCTTCATCAATGGCAAACGGAAAATGCCTACGCCGCAACATTGGGTTTCCAATTTTTTCATGATACAGCGGCGGACCACCAAGCAAACCCACAAAAAAGAAAAACGATTTTTCAGCAGCATGCTTTAAGTCTTCACCTTGAGGAAACATTGCTGAAATTTTTGATTTCGAAAGCTTGTCGTAAAAATCAAAAATCATTCGCTTAATATTTTCTTCGCCCATAAGATGATAAATTTCATGACTCGGCGGAGACACTTGCGGTGGGCCACTTGGCGGGGTATAGAGAGTGTTGTTTGTCATATTTTTTTCTTTCATTTTACATCCTCTCCCTCAGGGAGAGGATTGAGGTGAGGGTGACAATTCTATACATATTGTCATTTTTCTCCCTCCCCTGCCCGCCGGCAGGCAGGCCTTACTCCCCTCCCGCTTTTATCCGCCGACGCTTTAGTGGTGGAAGGAGGGGAAATCTACTGAAACATACCCTTCACCTTTATGCTTAAAATCAAAAAAATCCGGATCAAAAATTTCTGCCAAGATTTCTAAAGATTCAACTAGCCTTGGGCCGGGACGATTGAAATATTGATTACCGTCGCAAACATAGACCCTTCCTGCTTTTACGGATTTTAGATTTTTCCACTCTGCTTTTGCTTGAAGCAATGGCACGTCTTCTAAGCTTCGTTTGATATCGTATCCACAAGGCATGATTAAAATAATATCTGGATTTTTTTTCACCAAATCTTCAAACGTCATCCACGGAGAATGTTTTCCAGCTTCACCAAAAAGATTTTTTCCACCCGCCATTTCCACCAATTCGGGCATCCAATTTCCTGCACTCATCAGCGGATCAACCCATTCAATGCAAGCTACACTCGGCTTGTTCGCAAGTGTTGCCGTTCGTTTTGCAATGGCCTGCATTCTGTCTTGAAGCTCAGCTACAAGTTGCTGGCCGCGAACATGCACGTCCAGGGCATCAGCCACCTTCATGATGTCTGTCCATAAATCAGCAAGGCAATTTGTTTCCAGCGAAACTACTTTTGCTTTTGATTCCATAAAATCACAAGTAGCCCGCTCTACATCTTTCAAACTCACAGCGCACACTTCGCATTGTGTTTGAGTCACAATCACATCGGGATTAAGCTTTTGAAGCACATCACCTTTCACGCGATAAACAGACAAACCTTCTTGCACAATTGCCTTTACCCGCTCATCAATTTCATAGCTGGTTCCATGCGTTCCAAACTTTACTTCGGTACAAAGCGGAAGCTGTTTTACTTCGGGCGGATAATCGCATTCGTGGGATCTGCCCACCAAATAAGACTTGCAGCCCAAGGCACAAATAATTTCGGTGCTGCTTGCAATCAGCGAAACCACTTTCATCTTTCCTCACTTTTCACTTGCGAAACACTTTCGGCTAGCTTCTATTTCGGCATATGAATATCACGTACCGCTTCATTACACGGGATGATCCCGAACATCAAATGGAACTTGAACTGCGCTACCAGGTGATGCGTAAACCCCTTGGCATGCGCCGCGATGAAGTCACTTTTCCCTTCGAAGCCGATGCCTTACGGCTTGCAGCCCTTGAAAACAAAGAACTTGTGGGCTGTGTGTTATTTAAAGCTGATGAGAACAAAACATCGGGAAAACTTTTTCAAATGGTGGTAAGCACACAGCATCAAAAAAAAGGCATTGGAAAAAAGTTGGTTGAAATCCTTGAAGCAAAGCTCAAAACCGATGGCATTCAGCTCATCCATCTTCACGCCAGAAAAGAAGCCATCCCCTTCTATAAGCACCTGGGCTACGTTTGCGAAGGGGAAGAATTCTTAGAAATCAACATTCCTCATTCACGCATGGTGAAAAGAATTTAAAACAGCTTCAGTTTTATATCTCATTGCAAATAAAGTAGAGTAACTTCCTCTTTGTCATCCTCTGGCTTGACCAGGGGATCCACAATTTTTCTTTTAGAATGACATTAATGGGAGAAGATTATTTGAATTATGGATCCCCTAAATTCACAAACGAAGTGCAACACTTTATGGATAAGGTGTTGCCATGGGAACCTACTACAAACAACTATCGTTGGAA
>PCXC01000023.1 GCA_002796345.1 Deltaproteobacteria bacterium CG11_big_fil_rev_8_21_14_0_20_42_23
GTTGATTTTTGTTGAGCCTCCGAAAAAACACACCGCTCAAGGTCCGCTATCTTGAAAAAATGGGTTTTTCAGGGGGAACTATATTAACATCGAGGAGGTTCATAAACATGAATACTAAAAAGAGCAATGCGCGCAAATTTATCGAAAAAAAGCGAAGAGTGCGATTGTCCTTTGGCGAGATGCTTACTTCACTTCGAGAGTGTGATGAAATGACACAAGTGGAAATGGCGAAAAAATTAGGAATTTCCAGAGCGCATCTTTGTGATATCGAAAAGGGACGTCGTCAAGTTACAGCCGAACGTGCGGCTGATTTTGCACAAAAGCTTGGCTATTCCGTAAATCAGTTTGTAGCTTTAGCGCTTGAAGATCATCTTCATAAACTTGGGCTGAAGCTGAAAATTGAAGTTGTGGCGGCGTAGAAAAACTGCAAGGTATCATTCAAAATGATGAAAAAAATTACTCACACAGACCAAAAAAAATGAACATCGCAATATGATCAAAAACTCGGGAGCAAGCTCCCGAGTTTAATCCAGGGAAATCTGCTAACGATTTTTCGGCCCCAAGGGGCCGAGTTTTAACTGCTGGACTCGGATAAAAAAAGAGGCTCATGCGAGCCCCTTTTTATTTTGGTATTCAATAACGAAAACTTAATCTTTCCACCAAGCGCCCATTTTTCCCCAGCTGCAGGAATGGCGGACTTTTTTATCGTGTTCATTGTGCTCATCATGGTCATTGCCTTTATAGCTTCCATGATAGTGATGTGCTTTTTTCTTGTGGTAACCAGAATGATGGCTGTGTCGTTTTGAAACATGATGACTTGAGCCGCACATGTTTTCTTCGGGAGTTGGAGAAACATGATCGTCAGCATCAACAAGTGTTTCTTGGCAACCATTGGCTGCAACTGAATCTTCTGTTGGCTCTCCCGTTAGTGTGCAAGTGGCATTGTTGCTGAAAGCATGCGTTGGATAAAGTTCATACGTTTTTGCTTCGATAGCAACGTTTCCATTTTCTGCAGCATCGCCGCGAAGTGAAAAGAGTCCGTGCACCGTCATATTGATGTCGCCGTTATGCTGAAAGACACTTGCTTGCCTTGTGTACACATCGCCATTGGTTTCGATGTTGATATTTCCTGAATTGCGAATGTCTCCGTAGAAGTTGGTGAGCTCGTCACCGCGCACTTCTACGTTTACATTATTGGCGTGATCAATTTTTGTGGCTTGTCGGAACCAGAATGAATTTGCACTGATGTTGACATCGTTAATGTTGACGAGGTCGCCGTGAAAATCGAGGAAGCAACCAGCTCCCATGTTTACGTTTTCTGCATTCTCAATTTTTGAAGCTTGGCGGAAAGTCATTTTTCCACCTGCGATTAAATTTACATCATTTACATCACGAAGATCTCCACGAAAATCTAAGAAACCTTGAGCGTTCATGTGAATATTATTTGCATTTGCAATCACAGACGCTTGGCGGAAACTAAGATCTCCAGAAGAAATAATGGAAACGCCACCAGGATTTATAAAATCACCTTTCACATCAACTGTGTGACCCGTGATTTCAACCAATCCGCTGTTGCCCGCATTGCGAGCGGCTTGGCGGACGATGACATCCGCGCCTTCGGCACAATAGAGCTGTTGATACTCAAGATCGCCGTAGTCATCAATGCGTGGAGCTTCTAAAGCAAGGCTTTGAAGCGGGCCAGTGATGCTTGAAGATTGTCTGATGATTACTTGCTCTTGTCCTCGCAACTCTACTCGACCGCTTGCTTCAATATCTGCACGCACATCCACTTTGTGAGCGGAAATGAAGAGATCGGTAAGTCCGGTGAGTTTTGCTCTTCCGGTTGCAATGAAATCGCAGTTGGTAGAAAGAGCGAGTTCTTCATTGTTGAAAGCAATGTCTTCAACCAGTTTTGCACTTGTAGTTGGATTTGCTTTCCAAGCATCAAGATCACTGCGTGTTCTCAGTGTGGTGTAGCGTTTTAGTTGCGCACAAGCTGGCGGTGAATCGGGATGAAGGTCAAACACACCATTGCCGCAGGTTTCCTCGCAGATATCACCAACACCATTTCCATCTTCGTCCGTTTGATCTGGGTTTGAAACAAGTCTGCAGCTATCGCACGCATCGCCAATGCCATCGCCGTCAGCGTCGGCCTGGTCTGGGTTTGGTACGAGTGGGCAGTTGTCATCTTGTCCCGCTAAGCCGTCTTCATCAAGGTCTGGAGGGCGTGCAGCTGTTGGTTCTGCTTTGAGACAAAGTCCAAAAAAGGAGTTTGTTCCCACGTTAGTGTTAATGGGGCCAACTTCAACTTCACCGGTTTCGATATTAAATTTGTAAAAATTTCCACTCGCGTAGTCGCCACTCCAGAAGGAAGTGCCGTTGGGGTCGAGGTTTAAAGAGAACCAGTGGTTTTCAGTGGGCACGTCGTAACTTTGAACTACTTCACCGTTTGCATCCAAACGCTTGATGTCTTTTAAGTCGGCAACAATAATTCCACCGCTGCCATCGCCCGGAGGAAGAATGCGAAAGGCTCCAAGCTCGGTGTTGCCTTCGGGTTGCAGTGAGGCAAAGTCTGCAAGTTGAGAACTTGTTTCGGTATCGTAGCGAAGCACTTTTCTTCCTTTTGAAGTATAGAAAAGAGTTTTTTGATCGAAGGCCAAGTCAATCCATTCCACACCGCGAACATCAAGTTGCATGTCGTAGGTATCTTGCAAAGTTCCATCTGGGCTGTAGCGATGAAGGTATTTATTTCCGCCAGCGTGGCCCACAAAAAAATCACCGTTGCGAGCAAAGACAATTGATTTTGTCAGCTGGCTTGGAGTTTCGGCTTCGGAAAAAATAACCTGCGAAATATCGTGAGGGTGAGGAGCTTCAAAGCTAATTATTTTTGAGAAGGTAAAATTGGTGGTATACAAAACGCCGTTGGCATCGAAATCACAACCAGTGGTAAAGCTATTTCCAAAGTTGTTGATGGTTTCTAAAAAGTCGCCATCGTTATCGTAAATGTTGTAATTTCCCGCGTTCACTCCTGCAAAAATATAACCATCCAGCCATTCATTTGCGTGTGCTTTTTTTTCGGCAGAAAAACTGATGAGCAAAAAGAGAATGGTTAAAACTTTGACAAACGCGTTCGATCTCTTCATATCCCCCCCCTAAGATTGAATGAAAAACTTGTCGAAAATTCTACGCCGCGAAAAGCGAAAAAACAAGTGACAAGAAAGTGACAGTGTGAGGGACGAATGAAAGTTGTATTATATCAACCACAAATACCATGGAACACGGGAAATATTGCACGAACTTGCGTGGCCACCAACACGCCTCTTGTTTTGGTGGAGCCGCTTGGATTTCAGGTGGATGAAAAAAGTGTGAAGCGCGCGGCGCTAGATTATTGGTATGAGCTTGAGCCAAAAATTATTTCAAGTTTAGATGAAATTGTTCGAGATGAGCGATGTTGGTTTTTCACAAAGCATGCAACGCAAAGTTACACCGACGTGAAATACAGTGCTGATGATGTGTTGGTGTTTGGTTCAGAAGTAGACGGTTTGCCAGAAGAAGTTTTGAAGCGCTATCCAGAACGCTGCGTGCAGATTCCCATGTGGGGAAAGACCCGCTGCTTGAACCTTTCAACCTCGGTGGGCATTGGACTTTACGAGGCCTACCGGCAAGTAAAAGTGTAGGGGACGGTTCTGACATTGTAATAATTTGAAATTGTTGTGAAAAATAGGGCAACTTGCGTTTTTTTGAAACTTTCTTATCACCATTTTTTTCACAATCATATCAAAGCTTTGCAAAGGCAGAACCGTCCCCGAAAGAGAATGAGTAAATGAAGCAACTTTCTTCAATTTCAGCCGATAATGCCTTTAGACAAGGAATGAAAAGGTAAGCTTATGACAATGGTACCTCCAACAAGAAGCGTTGTGGATTTAAGCACACACCAAGCTCGGCTAGCTGAGGTGTATGGCAAAGTTTTGGGCGAAGCGGGTGGGCCGGTTGATGCTGAGCATGCTGTTGGTGCTTTTGAAGCTACGCTCAATTATTCAAAGGAACCATTACCACAGCTTCCAGACGGAATAGATATCAGGTCATTGCGAGATCCTTTTGTAACAGCTGAAGTTTTGAACGGAGCCTTTTCTCGTTTTCTAGAAAAGTATGTTCGCTTTCCCTGGGCTGGAAAAATTTCATACATTTGGAAAAAAGCTGAAAATGAATATGTTCATTACATTGCGCTTATGCTGCAAATGAAAAGCGCTCTTTTTGCCCTAAGCCTTTCTTTTGAAACAGATAAAATAGAGGCGTTGAGAAGTGTGAGAGATGGCTTGGGTCTTCACCACCAGCATGCTCTTGCTCAGTATGCTCCTGGATTTTCTGATGTGCCAGCGGGGTATACTCTAGCAGAAGTAACAAGATATAATTTTGTTACGGAGATGACGAATCATTTTCCCAATAATTTTGTGGGTGGTGCACTTGGACTGCTTGAAGAAGATAAAAAGGGAAGAGTAAAGTTAGATTATCTTGAAGAGGACATCCCTATTACGCTAAGGGCAATTCAAAAACAAACAAATCCATTTCATGTGTTAGGTCATTTTTCAGACAGCCCTACGCTTACATCTAGAGTGCGGTTGCAGTCAGATGCAGAGGCTGCCACTTTAGAAATCGATTCTCACAGTCCAGCTCATTTAAATTGGTTGGCATTGAGTTTGTTGGCGGATGCAACCGTAGACGCTCCACTTCCGAGAAGTGGAGCGCCACTGCTAGAGCTTACCGCATCTTGGAATGCTTCTTCGCGCCTGTTTACGATGCAGTCGAATACTCCAGCGCTGGCAATGCGCGTAAATGCTAGTATGCCACTCGCCTACAATCCACTTGTTTCACAATTGGGCACAGGTGCAACGATGAGTGCGAGTGTGATGGGTCCAAGTTCGATGGTGAGAGTGTTCGTGCCAACGCCGGTGATCATGCTTTAGAATGGGGATGAGAATTTATTTTCTCTTCTGGAAGGGAACGTTGAAAGCCTGGATCCCCGCGTACGCGAGGATCCACAACACAAGTTCAATTCACCATTACTGGATTCCCGCCACAATCATGCGAGGAATGACAAACTTAAATCAAAATCTGTTTTCCCTTTATAAACCGCGCTACAATTTTACCCGGAAAGCTAACACCTTCAAATGGTGACCAACCCACTTTTGATTTTACCATGCTTCTCTTAAAAGGAGTTTCGCCCGCAAGATCAAGAATGGTGAAGCTTGCCTGGTAACCCACTTCAATTTTTCCAAAACCTTTTCCATATGTTTCAGGCAAAAACTGATTGATAAATGCGCCCGGAGTTTCGGCAGACATTTCTGCAATGCGTTGTGCGGAGAAACCATGTTCGTTTATCAGCCAACAGCAGACAAGAGCATAGGTGTCAAGTTGAGGCGTGCCAGAGCAAGCGTTCATGCAGCTTAGCCGTCTGCATTCTTCGAGGTTTTCTTTTTTCAACGCGAGATATTTTTCTTCACTTCCAAACTGATGAAACTTTTCATCCAAAGGATGTGGAGCATGATCGGTGGCTAAGTGTTGAATGAAGCCACTTTTCAGCGCATCGATTAGTTCTTGTCTGTCTTGTGAACTTTGCAAAGATGGATTCATTTGCACATATGGCCACAGTTCTGGTTTTGCTTTCAGCATGTCGGCGTCAAAGAAAAGATGAAGAGGAGAAACTTCAAGCTCCGTTGCAAAGCCCTTTTCGCGGTGCTTTGCGATCATCTCAAAACTTTTTCCACCGCATGACCAGTGACACAGTTTTGCCTGCAGCCCAAATTCTTCAATGAAGCGTAAAACATATTCCAAGGCTTTTTCAACACATGCAATAGGACGACGCTCTTGATGCGTGTGTTTGTCTTGGTTTGCCATCAGCACATCAAAGTCTTCCACATGAAAACTTACTTTTTGTCCGCGATAATGCTGCAAGCTTTCGCGTAAATCATTTTCACCTTTGAAAAAAAGGGGGCCAACTGATGGGCCGGTGTACACTTTGTACGGCGCTGCAACAGTGATGGGTTTTGTGTTAGGGCCGATGCCCACATAATTCACAAACGTCACCGGCAGTGCAGCATGGTGTTGCTGATGCCAGGCTAGTTGCTTTTCGCTTGTGAGTGGTGAAGGCGTGTTGGGCATGCAAGCGCAGGCTGCCACTCCACCATTGATGGCAGCATCGCTTGCAGTGGCATAAGTTTCTTTGAAGTTTTCTTTTTGCGTTTCGTCTTCTCTGGCGTGAATGTGAATATCCACCATGCCCGGAAAAATAAGCTGCTGCTCGCCGAGATAGCTATAATCAGCCTTTCCCAAGTCTTGTCCAACACCTTCAATCAATCCTGTAGCGGGGTTGTATGTGATTTGAGCACGATGGACACCACGTTTGGTGCAGACAATATTACCTTCAAGAATCATGGGCTTGGTCTATAAGAGAGACTTTGGCAGGAAGCAAGGAAGAAAGGTGCTTAAGGTTTTGTCCATCCATGAAGTGGTATTGATGTTCAGCTCTGGGAAAAAGATTCTCCCCTTTGTGAGAGCGCACTTTTGAGGCCTTCATCTCTTAGACAGCCATAAAGAAAATGATGAAGGCCGAAATGTTGGATGAAATTTCCGCGGCGCTTGAGCGGAAATTTCAGAGCGACGCAAAGGGGAGAATCTTTTTCCCCAATTCAACCTCAATTCCCGGAAATTCTCTTGCATTTGGAAGTAGAAATCTTCTAAGTCGCCAGAATATGGCGAAGCCTAAGAAGAAAAAAAGTATCCCCAGTTTTACCTCATTTGATTTCGAACCGGGAAGCGTTATCGCGAAGAAGTATCGCGTTCTAGAGCGCATTGGATCTGGCTGGGAAGGCGAAGTGTATCGCATTCGCGAGCTCAACACGCACATTGATCGTGCGGCCAAGTTTTTTTATCCCAAGCGCAACGTGGGCAATAAAGCGGTGGTGCGCTATGCGAAGAAATTGCACAAGTTGCGCGCGTGCCCCATTGTGATTCACTATTACAATCAAGAAACTATTCTTTACAAAACTCTTCCCGTTACCGTTTTGATTTCTGAATTTGTAGAAGGAGAATTGCTGAGCGAATTTTTAAAACGTCAAAAGGGAAAACGCCTCAATTCTTTTCAAGCATTACACTTATTGCACTCACTTGCAGCAGGTATGGAGCAAATTCATTCACTCAAAGAATATCATGGTGATCTTCATTCTCAAAATATCATCATCCGCCGTTTTGGTTTGGGCTTCGACTTAAAATTGCTTGATATGTATCATTGGGATTATCCAAAGCCGCAAAATATTTTGGATGATGTTTGCGATATGGTCAGAATTTTTTATGATGCATTAGGCGGAAAGCCGCAGTATGCAGGGCAGCCAGAGGCGATAAAAAATATTTGTTGTGGATTGCGTCGCTCGCTCATTCAGAAGAAATTTAAAACAGCAGGAAAGTTAAGGCGTGCGCTCGAAAACTTAGAGTGGAAAGAAAAATAATGCCATTAACAGCTTTGGGATATTCAGACAGTTTTCTTTTGCTGGAAAATGATATGCAACAAGCAGATTGCGCCCAGTTTTTATACGGGCGCGTTTCTTTTTTCTCTTCGAAATCCCCTCAAAAAGAAACTCCAAACGAAGATGCTCTTCTTGTAGTTAACTTCAACAGAACCTGCACGGTACTTGCTCTTGCCGATGGAGTGGGTGGTCACAAACGCGGTGCCGAAGCTGCTAGGATTGCACTGGCCACACTTCAAGAAGAACTTTTGCTCACCAAAGAAAAGTTGCTTCGATCTGTGATTGTTTCGGCAATCGAAAAAGCTAACGAAAATATTTTGGCACTTGGAGTTGGTGCCGCAACTACTTTGGTGATTGCTTTGTTACAGGATGGACACTTTCAAACCTTCCACGCGGGAGACTCAGCCTGTTACGTGCTTGGCGGGCGAGGGAAAATAAAATGGAAAACAACAGCACACTCCACCGTGGGGTATGCCGAAGAAGCTGGAATGCTGAGCGAACAAGAAGCTTTGGCGCATGAAGACAGAAATGTGGTGCTCAATGTTTTGGGCGATAAAGAAATGCATATTGCCGTGGGCCCGAAAAAAAGTCTTTCTCGCAAATACAGGGTGATCTTAGCAAGTGATGGTATTTTAGATAATCTCTCATAAAGTGAAATGCTCAATCGAGCATGTCTTCCAGGTTTGAAGGCCGCAGCCACAGATATCTTGGGCCTTTCCCGTCAGCGCATGGGAGATGAAAACGCCAAGCACGGTGGCCCCGATGATGCCAGTTTGCTCATTTGGGAGCAGGTGTAGTACAAATTTCCTTTTCAGTTTAATCCCAACGATTTTTCTTGAAATGCCTGAAGTGGGGTGTATAGGAAAGCCCGCATGCTGGCGCGCTGCTGTTGCCAGAAGACAGTTTGAGGTTTGTATGAAACGCGTTCATTTTCCCTTTGAAACTCCATTTATAAACACCATCCACGTTAGCCGTCAGCCGGCGTATCCTGGCGATGAAGTGATTGAAAGACGTATCAAGAGTCTTATTCGCTGGAATGCCATGGCCATGGTGGTGCGCGCCAACAAAAATGAAGATGGCATTGGTGGGCACATTTCTACCTATGCTTCGGCTGCAACGCTTTATGAAGTGGCGTTTAATCATTTTTTCAAAGGGCAGCAGCATCCAGATGGTCCGGATCATGTTTATTTTCAAGGCCACGCTTCACCTGGAATTTATGCGCGCGCTTTTTTGGAAGGCCGTTTGAGTGAAGAGCAGCTTTTCAATTTCAGACGTGAGCTTGCCTCTGGTGGTGGATTGCCTTCTTACCCGCATCCTTGGCTGATGCGCGACTTTTGGGAGTTTCCCACGGTGTCGATGGGTTTGGGGCCAATGCAGGCTATTTATCAAGCGCGCTTCAATCGCTATCTTCATAACCGCGGATTCAAAGACACCAGCAAGCAACGCGTGTGGGCATTTTTGGGCGATGGCGAGTGCGATGAGCCAGAATCTTTGGGTGCACTTACAGTGGCCTCGCGGGAAAAGCTTGATAACCTTACGTTTGTGATCAACTGCAACTTGCAACGCTTGGATGGACCAGTTCGTGGAAATGGAAAAATTATCCAAGAACTTGAATCTGCCTATCGTGGAGCAGGTTGGAATGTGATCAAGGTTATTTGGGGCCGTGATTGGGATCCGCTTTTGGCGCAGGACGATCAGGGCTTTTTGATGCAGCGTATGCATGATGTGGTAGACGGTGAATTGCAAAAATATGTGGTAGAGCCGGGCTCTTACACGCGCGAACATTTTTTTGGCAAGTGCCCTGAAACGCTCAAGATGGTGGAACACTATTCCGATGAGCGCATTCAACGCTTGGGCCGCGGTGGCCATGATGCGCAAAAAGTGCACGCAGCATTTGCCGAAGCGGTAGCCACAAAAGGCCGTCCCAGTGTGGTGCTGTGCCATACCATCAAAGGGTATGGCATGGGCGAAGCGGGCGAGGGCCGAAACGTAACGCATCAGCAAAAAAAGTTGAACGAAGAAGAAATGATGTGTTTTAGAGATCGTTTCGATATTTCTTTAAGCGATGATCAAGTAAAAGAAATGCCGTTTTTCCATCCTGGAAAAGACAGCGAAGAATGTAAGTACCTCATTGAAAAACGCGAGGCGCTCGGTGGCTTTGTTCCTTCCCGAAATCAGAAAAAAACGCAGATTCAAAGTTTCAGTTTGGACGAATATAAAGAGTTCACCGAAGGCACTGCAAAAGGCCGTGAAGTTTCAACCACAATGGCTTTTGTCAGTTTTCTTTCAAAACTGTTGAAACACGAAACGCTTGGAAGCCGCATTGTTCCTATCATTCCGGACGAAGCGAGAACGTTTGGGATGCATCCCTTGTTTAAACAGGTGGGCATTTATTCTTCGGTTGGTCAGCTTTATGAACCGGTAGATCGCAGCATGTTGCTTTACTACAAAGAGGCTACCAGCGGACAATTGTTGGAAGAAGGCATTACCGAAGCTGGAGCTATTTGCTCATTCATTTCTTCGGCCACCAGCGATTACACCAATGGTGTTCCAACCATTCCAATGTACATTTATTATTCTATGTTTGGATTCCAGCGCGTTGGAGATTTTATTTGGGCGTTGCAAGATATGTGTGGTCGCGGGTTTTTGCTAGGCGCAACTGCAGGCCGCACAACGCTTTCCGGCGAAGGGCTTCAACATCAAGATGGACACAGCCTTTTGCTTGCAAGCACTTATCCTCGCGTGCGTTCATATGAACCTGCGTTTGCCTACGAAATTTTAACTCTGGTGCAAGATGGTATGAAACGCATGTATCAAGACGGTGAAGAAGTGGTGTATTACATCACCCTTCAAAACGAAAATTACGAAATGCCAAAAATGCCCGAAGGCGTTACAGAAGGAATTACAAAAGGATTGTATAAGTACAAAGCTTCATCTTCGGGAAAAGCGCGTGTGCACTTGCTTGGAAGCGGATCAATTATTTTACATGCCCTTCGTGCTCAAGAAATACTTCAAGAAAAATTTAAGATTGAAGCCGATGTATGGAGCGCCACCAGTTACTCCGAACTTCGTCGCGAAGCACTCGATTGTGAGCGCTGGAATATGCTGCATCCACAAGAAAGCAAAAAAGTTTCATGGCTCGAAACTCAACTGGGAAATCTTCAGGCGCCAGTTGTAGCGGTAAGCGATTGGATGAAAGCCGTGCCCGATCAAATTGCGCGCTGGGTTCCAGCGTTTACTTCGCTTGGCACCGATGGCCTTGGCAGAAGTGCCTCGCGCCAAGAGCTGCGTCGTCATTTCGAAATTGATGCAGAGTGCATTGTGGTGGCAAGTTTGTGGCAGCTGTGCAAACAAGGTGATATCTCTTGCGAAGAAGTTGCTGTGGCCATAAAAGAGTTGGGCGTTGACGCTGAAAAACTAAACCCCGTTTGGACATAGGAGTTTCATGAAAAAGAAACGCATTCTGATCATTGAAGATGATCACGATATTGCGGAGTTGCTTCAACACACTTTACAGCAAGAAGGCTATGAAAGCTTTCATCTTGCAAGTGGTGCGAAGGGTATAAACGAAGCAAAAAATGCTCATCCAGATCTCATCATTTTAGATCTGATGCTCCCAGATGTAGGTGGCATCGATGTTTGCCGTGCATTGAAACTCAACAAAAAACTTTCGAATATTCCCATTCTGATGCTTACTGCAAAAGGTGAAGACCACGATCGCATTACAGGTTTTGAAGCTGGTGCAGATGATTACGTGACAAAACCTTTTAGCCCGCGCGAGTTGATGCTGAGAATTAAGGCAATTTTTCGCAGGCTTGAATCAGCTGATGCTTTAGGAAAAAAAGAATCTCTCAAGTATAAAGATTTACTGGTCATTCCAGAGAAGCACGAAGTGAAATGGAAAAATGAAGACATTCGTTTAACGACCATCGAGTTTAAACTCTTACTCTATCTTTTGGAAACAAAAGGAAGGGTGGCAACCAGAGAGTCGCTGCTAGACCGAGTTTGGGGCCTCAGCGAAGATTTGACTACCAGAACAGTAGACACCCACATCAAGCGCTTGCGAGAAAAGCTTGGCGATGCTGGAATGTTTATCGAAACGATTCGTGGTGTTGGATACAAATTTGTCGAGTAGGACGTTGTGATAATTAGCTTCTTGTCATTCTGAGCAAAGCGAAGAATCTACTGTGTTTCCGAGGAGATCCTTCCTGCTCGTCCGGCAGGCGGGCACTACGTTCAGGATGACAATTGTAAACAGACCAACAAGTTGTTTTAAATTATCAACACGCTCTATTTTTTGGAGAACAATGTTGCGAAAACAATTTCACCTTCGCCTTTTTTGGAAAGTTTGGTTTTATTTTTTTAGTTTGCTTTCGTTGTGTCTTTTCTTTCTTTATTTTTCGCTTGTTCCTTATGGAGAAAAATACCTCACTCAAAATCTGATTCAAACCCTAGATCAAGAATCCTTTTTACTTGGGCAGCAATTTGGCCAAAAGCATTTAAGCGAATGGGAACATCAACCTTTAGACAATCTTGTAAAAAGCTTGGCAAAAGGAATCAACAATCGCATCACGCTTGTTCGTGACGATGGCGTTGTGCTTTCAGATTCCCACGTTCGTTTTGAAGAACAAACTCAGATTGAAAATCATGGCAGTCGGCCGGAAGTGCTTGCTGCATCTAAGGATGGCGTTGGCTCTGCAATTCGTACATCAAGCACGCTTGGAGAAGAAATGTTGTACTTCGCCAGAAAAGTGCAGGGTGGTTTTGTCCGGCTTGCTGTTCCGTTGCAGTCTATTCACCACACCGTTTACAAATTGAAGCGCTCTCTTTTGCAGCTGGCTTTTCTTGCTTTGTTTCTCTCAAGTCTTTTGGCGTTGGTTTTTTCGCGCTCGCTGGTTTCGCCATTTCATCGCTTGATTGATGTGGCAGGCAGAATTCGAAAAGGAGATTTGTCGGCACGGCTTTCGCTTTCGCGCAGAGATGAGTTTGGCGTTTTGTCGGAAGAAATTAACACCATGGCTTCCAGTTTGGAATCTCAGTTTCATCAGCTAAAGCAATTGGAAGATATGCGTCGAGAATTTGTGGCCAACATTTCGCACGAATTCAAAACGCCGCTCACCGTTATTTTGGGATATGCAGAAACTTTAGAAAATGAAATGCATGAAGAGCATCAGCAAAAATTCCTTCGCAAAATTGAAGAGAGCGCACATCATTTAAAACAACTGGTTGATGATATCTTAAAAATTTCTGAATGTGACTCTGGTATCTTTGAGTTGCATAATGTTTCTCTTCAGCTGGAAAGTTTTTTTCATGAACTTTGGCTGCAATTTGAAAATCAAGCGAAGCTCAAAAATGTTTCCTTTCTTCTGGACATACCAAAAAAGGTAAAAGTAAGAGCGGATAAAGAAGCTCTGCGACAAATTTGTTCCAATCTTTTAAGCAATGCATTGCGCTATTCGCGAGATGGCGGCAAAATCAGTGTTTCTGCATCTCTCACAAAAACGCATTGTATTATCAACGTAAGTGATACTGGAGTAGGAATTCCCAAAAAAGATTTGCCTAGAATTTTCGAACGTTTTTATCGCGTTGATCGCGCCCGTTCGCGTGAACTGGGAGGAACAGGTTTGGGACTTTCCATTGTAAAGCATTTGGTACATTTGCACGACGGCGAAGTTTTTGTAGAAAGTGAAGTAGAAAAAGGAACAACGTTTACAGTTCTATTTCCAGCGTAGTACGCTTTCCTGAAATGCTGGTGCACTAAAAACCGAACAAATCCGAATGTTTTAGAAATAGTGCTGAAGAGCGATTGACTAAAATGGTGCTGGTGAGTAGCAAAGTGAAGTCATGCACAAAAAGAAAATCAAAACATCAAAAGGAAAGCCCCTGCTCAGTGAGCAGTCACTGACTGAGCAAATCGGCTACTTCACCGTTCTTGTTGAAGGTATGCGGGATGACATGAAAGGCTTTGGTGAGCAACTTTCAGCAACGCGAGTTGAATTTGGTGAAAAGCTCGATATGCGAACGCACGAACTCAAAGCTGAAATACAACTCACGCAGCAGGCCGTTAAGGCAAACTCCAGAGAAATTAAACACAGCCAACAAGCCTTAAAGGCAAGCCATCAAGAATTAAAAGCAGATATTCAAGCAGTTGACGAAAAACTTACAAACGAAATTCAACGAGTTGAAACGAAACTCTCAAAAGATATTCAAGCAGTTGACGAAAAACTT
>PCXC01000024.1:0-1292 GCA_002796345.1 Deltaproteobacteria bacterium CG11_big_fil_rev_8_21_14_0_20_42_23
GTTACTCCCACGGTAAAATGTCCTCCCTTATTCCAAGGATAGAATGTCCTCCCCTGTTGGTAACTTCTTGATATCCTTAGCTTTATATTGGAAGACTCCAATCTCTTGGTTCTGGTAGTATAT
This sequence comes from Deltaproteobacteria bacterium CG11_big_fil_rev_8_21_14_0_20_42_23, assembly GCA_002796345.1. Lineage (NCBI taxonomy): Bacteria > Deltaproteobacteria > Deltaproteobacteria bacterium CG11_big_fil_rev_8_21_14_0_20_42_23. Next base: position 124 of record PCXC01000024.1, read on the forward strand.
TTTCAATTTTTTTGCCAAGTTTATTCGAAGTTCAACGTTCGCTTTGGCGTAGCTGATGCGATAGCGATTGGGCTCGATTTGATACGTTTTGCCTTCGAAGCTGATGGTGTTGTCGGCTTTCACTTTCCTCGTGTGCTTGATGCAAAAAATGCTTTCTAGGGAGATGTTTTTGGGCAACTTGCTAAAAGCAGCATTCTTCTTAAACCTTGCGGCTGGAATTTCTTTCGTCACGCTGTGGAGGTGGCAGTTGTTGTACCATGTGACCCAACGTTGCAGCATTTTATTGGCCTCATCAATCGTGCTCACCTTGCTCAATTGCAATTCATTGACGAGGCGGTCTTGCATAAAGCGGAACAAGCGTTCGATTTTCCCTTTGCCTTGCGGTTGATAGGGCGTTGAGTGAATGCACTCGATGCCAAGTTCTGTTACAGATCGCTTCCACTGTGAGATTGTTTCGCGTTCTTCTTTGCTGCGCATGCGGTAAAAGCTGTACATTCCACACTTTGGTTTTTTGTTGAGCGGATTGTAAATCGGATTGTTGTCCGTGTAATACGCGAATGGCGTGCCTTTGCTGGCGATGGTCATCCAACTCACTTCCATGTTGGAAAGAACGTCATCATGATGCGAGAACATTGCTGCGGTGATAAACCTTGAGTGATCGTCCAGATCAACGATTAAACGCCACGCTTCTTTGGCGCTTGGAACCCAGAGGTGAATCGAGGTGTCGCGTTGGATGAGAATGCCAGGTCGCAGAGCTTCGAAGCGCTTGCGATGTTTTTTTCTGCGCTTTTGCACGCGATCGACTAAATGTTCTTGCAAGAACAACGTGCGATAAAACTCATGACTTCGTGTGATGCCATGCACTTCACGCAAACGATCACGAAAATGCGACAGATTCAAACTGCGATAAACCTCTCGGCGCAATCTCAAAATCTCTTCTCGCTCACCATCAGCAACACGCTGTGTTGAACGATGAACTCGTTGAAAGCAAAGTCCCATGACGCCAGAGCTTTCGAGTTTCCGGCGCAGACGACGCACCTGACGAACGCTCAGCTTCATCAGCTGCGCCGCTTCACGATTGGACATCCTGCCAAGTGAAATCTCCTGCAATACTTCTGCTCGCTTCACTGCTTTCATTAATGCCTCCACATGCATAAACCCTCCAAGCC
>PCXC01000024.1:1304-15815 GCA_002796345.1 Deltaproteobacteria bacterium CG11_big_fil_rev_8_21_14_0_20_42_23
CGTTGGAACTACATCTTTTTTTTTAAAAAAATCATTTTTCTTCAAAAGCTAGCTAATCTCGGCCAAATGGAGCTTTCCGGACCATCGGAGACTTAGGGTTTCTTTTAAATTTTTGTGTTGAGGCTCGCTCAACTGAGGGTCTTTGGCTATGAGGTCGAATGCTATTTCTTTGGCGTGGGATAAAATTTTTGCATCTCTCACAAGATTTGCCACGCGCAGTTCTGGAATGCCGGATTGTCTGGTGCCCAAAATTTCGCCTGGGCCTCGTATTTTCAAATCTTCTTCAGCAATTTTGAAGCCGTCGCAGGTTTCGGTCATCACGTTTAAGCGGGCATAGCCATCGTCGGAAAGTTTGTAGTCTGCCATCATAATGCAATACGATTGTTCACTTCCCCTGCCCACACGGCCTCTTAGCTGATGCAACTGCGACAGGCCAAAGCGCTCGGCGTGTTCAATCACCATCACACTTGCGTTTGGAATATCAATACCCACTTCAATCACGGTGGTGGAAACGAGCATGTGAATTTCGCCCGCTTTAAACTGCTGCATCACGCTGTCTTTTTCATCACTTTTTAATTTTCCGTGCAAAAGCCCAACGCGAAAACCTGGAGAAAAATGCGCAGCCAATTCTTCGGCCATGTTGCTGGCGTTTTTCAGATCAAGCTTTTCGCTTTCTTCAATCAACGGATACACCACATACACTTGCCGGCCGCGCTCCAATTCCATTTGCATGCCTTTGTATAATTTTGAACGCATACCTTCGCGGTATAATTTGGTGACAATTTCTTTTCTGCCTTTTGGCATTTCATCCAAAACCGAAATATCGAGATCACCATATACGGTCATGGCAAGTGTGCGTGGAATGGGCGTTGCCGTCATCACCAAAATATCGCAGTCGCCACCTTTTTGCTTGATGGCCGCGCGTTGCAACACGCCAAAACGATGCTGCTCGTCAATGATCGCAAGGCCAAGCTTTGCAAATTGCACATCGCCTTGGATGAGCGCGTGCGTTCCCACTACAAAACCAAGTTCACCGCAAGCAAGCATGGATAACATTTCTTTTCGCCTCGCAGCTTTTACGGAACTGGTGAGCAAGGCCACTTCAATGCCAAGCGGTTTCAAAAGCTGGGAAATGTTTGCAGCATGCTGCTCTGCCAGCAATTCGGTCGGCGCCATAAAGGCCACTTGATGCGCGTTCGACAAAACCTGCAAGGCAGCTTCAATTGCTACAAGTGTTTTTCCGCTGCCCACATCACCTTGCACCAAGCGGTTCATAGGCAGGTTGCTGTGCAAATCTTTTGCAATTTCATCGCCTACTCTTTTTTGTGCAGCCGTAAGTTCGAAGGGAAGGTGAGCACGAAAATCACTTCGCCTATTTTCTGCACAGGGATGACTTAGGCCTTCATTTTGTTTGTAGCTTTGCCTGCGAAGTGCCAAGCCCAGTTCAAGAAAGAAAAATTCTTCAAAGATAAGCGTGCGATGCGCTTTTGTTTTTCCACTGTTGAGCGCTTCAACATCGGCATCTTCAGCGGGAAAGTGTAAATCGTGAAGACACGTCCAAATGTCCAAAAGTTCTAATGACTGGATAATATTTTCTGGAAGCGATGCTGTAATCTGCGCATTGTAGAGTTGCCACGCTCGGGCGATAATTTTGCGCATCGTCTTTTGATGCACGCCTTCGGTAAGCGGATAAATGGGAAGAATTTTTCCTTCGCTTTCGTGCGCTTCACTTGCATCGGAAAAAAATTCTACATCGGGATGAATAAACTGAAGTTTAGTTCCAAACTTGCTCACGTCTCCGGAAAAAATAACGTTTGCACCAAGCACATATTTTTCCGTCATATAGCTTTGTCGAAAGCGAAAAAACTTTGCTGAAACACTTGCGCGCGATTCGTCTTCGATAACGACTTCATAAATACGTTTTTTTCTTCGGCCCAAAAAAGTAACGCCCGACTTTACAATTTTTCCTTCAACTGTTTTTTCCCTTCCTGGCTGTAAGTCACGAATGGCGCTCTTTGTACGACGATCGGCATATCGAAGTGGAAGAACATGCAAAAGATCGGCAATGGTAAAAACTCCAAGTCGAACCAACTTTTCACCTAAAGCGGGGCCAACACCTTTGACATATTGCACAGGACTGGAAAGGGTTTGATGCATAAGGCTTAAAAATACACTTTTTTCTTTTCTGTAAAGAATTTAGTTTTTGATTTTGGATTTCTTTGGATAATCCCAACGCTGTCATCACGAGGAGTGACGCGACGCGGCCTGCCTGCCGGTCAGGCAAGGTGATCTCCTCGATCAATTGCCAGGGGAGATCCTTCCTGCCCGTCCGGCAGGCGGGCGTTTCTCTCAGGATGACAAAGAGTTGGATGACAAAATAAAAAAAGCCCCCTTAAAAAAGGAGGCTTTTCTGAGATGCACTCTGAACCTTACTCAATAACTGTAAACTCTACGCGACGGTTTCTAGCGCGGCCTCTTGTCGTGTTGTTATCAGCAATCGGTTTTGTTTCGCCGTAACCAATAGCAACTAAACGTTCGGCAGCAATGCCTTTGCCAATGAGATAGGTGCGCACAGAATCAGCACGTTTTTGACTGAGCTTTAAGTTGTAATCATCTCCACCAATGAAATCGGTGTGCCCTTCCACTCTGATTTGTTGAATCTGCGGATTTAAGTGAAGCAATGTGGCCACGTCATCCAAGATGGGATAGGAAATTTCTCGAATAACTGATTTATCAAACTCGAAGTGGATACGTTGAGTGATGACAATTTTCTCTTCCACAACGGCTTCAACTGAAACTGGTTCTGGCAATTCCACCACTGCTGGTTTTCTGTAATTCACTCCCAAAAAGGCGCGGAATTGTGGTGAACCAATTCCTGTTGTAATTCCTCGCCCGCCGCCAGCCGTGATAGACAGGCCTTTTGCTGTTGACTGCGGTGAGTAACGTACAGCGGCAACACCTTCCACTGGATTCTGCAATTGATTCTTGAACACTTTATCCCATACACTTTCGGAATAGATTTCACCAATCACTGCCCACTCATCATTGATGCGAACGTTTAAACCAGTTCCCAAATTGATGGTGTCATCCAAAATAGCATTTGCATTTCCTGCATCGTAGCGAATTCTTTTGTAGTTCCTGTATCCAGCATTCAAGGTGATGAAAACGCGATTTTTGATATCGAAGTCGACTACAAATGTTCCACCACCTGACCACATATCATTTCCTAAGAATTTACTTTCGGTTCCAAGTGGAAAGTAGAAAAAGGGAACAAGGGCTAAACCAACGCGGTAGCGGTCGATATCAAGCAAGCGAAATTTCATGTCGATGCGAGGATCACCAGGCTTTCCGAAAAGGTTTTGTTTGCTTACCGCAGCAGCCAAAGCGTTTGGATCGTAAAATGTTTCCCAAATCGCTACAGGCACATTCACCCCAAGTTGCCACCAGTCGGTAAGACCAAGTGCTGCACCAAGGTTGGCCATGAGCAAATCGTCTACAATTCCAGCTCTGCGGGTACCCGTTTGATCTGCAAACTCAAGGGGCTCGAAGGCGTAATCGAAGTAGGCTCCAACATTGAAGCGCCATTGTTGCAAGGTGGATGACTGACGTTGCGTGATGTATCGTCCGCCATCATTCGCGGGTTCGAAGATAACCACATCGGCATTGTCAACACCTGCGAAACTTGTTGAAGCAAAAGCAAAACAGACCAACAAAATGAATAAAAAAGCCTTTAACGATCGATGCAACATGTTCCCTCCAACGTGTGAATATCTTTGATTTTTCGCGATATAATTCGAGGTCCTCTCGAAAGTCAAGAAACGAAGCAAAGTGCTTGCAGAAATAATAATGAAGTCTTTCTTGCTTGGATGTTTTCTTGAAAAAAAAATTTCCCCATAAGCACTCTTTGCATGCTTGCCATCCGATAATACTTTCACAAGCACTCGAAGAAATTGACTTTCTGAATTACGAGTGTAAAATCAGCGGCTTAAAGGAATTTCATCTATGGCCGACCAAAGCAGTAGCCAAGAAAAGACCGAAGAAGCAACGCCCAAGCGGATGAGAGAGTCGCGGAAGAAGGGCCAAGTTGCAAAATCAAAAGACTTGAACACAGTTGTTATCCTCATTGGAGCCTTCGCGCTTATTGTGGCGTGTAAAGGCTTCATCGCCAAAGAACTGCTATCACTGATGCAGCAAAGTTTTGATGTGGCCACCACAAAAGATCTTTCGGCCGACATGCTTTTTTTGCAAGTGCGTGAAGCCTATTATTCCTACATAAAAGCCTCGAGTCCATTTCTCATCGCCATCACCGTTATCGCCTTTGCGGTTGCGTTTTTCCAAATCGGCCCCATTTTTTCTGCCGAGCCTATGAAGCCGCAACTCAAGCGCATCAACATCATCGAAAATGTGAAAAACATGTTTAAGATGACAACTCTGATTGAGCTTTTGAAAAACATCGCAAAAATTAGCCTCATTTTTTTCATCGCCTATCTGGTGATGAGTGATTCTCTGCGTGAAATTGTGTTGTCCACAACCGCAACACCCGACCAATCAAGTCAAGTGGCTTCAAAAATCGTTGCGGAGTTTCTGATGAAGGTGTTCGTCATCTTTATTATCATCGCTGTTATTGATTTTGCGGTTCAGCGTTGGCAGCACAAAAAGCAAATGCGCATGTCGAAGGATGAAGTGAAGCGGGAATACAAGCAAGACGAAGGTGACCCGATGATCAAAAGCCAGCGAAGGCAGCTGCATCAAGAACTTGCCAACAGCGACATGAAGCAAGCCGTGGGCATGTCGGACGCTGTCATCACCAATCCAACCCATTTAGCTATTGCCGTTCAGTATGATGACAAAGAAATGGCAGCACCCATGATCACCGCAAAAGGCCAGCGTCTCTTCGCCGAAAAAATAAAAGAGTACGCGGAAGAAGCTGGCGTGCCCATCGTCCATAATCCTCCCCTTGCCTGGACCTTACTGGAACTGGAAATTGGCGACGAAATTCCCGATGAACTTTACCAAGCCGTGGCGGAAGTGTTGGTGTATGTGTATACGATGAAGGAGTAGCTTTCTATTTTTTTGCTTTTCCATCGCACCATTGTCCTATTGTCCCATTGCCCTATTGCCCTAGAAAACCATTGAACTAAATATTGCCTTTCCTGAAAAGACACGTTAACAAGTGCCGCCATGGCGGATGAAACTCACAATCCAAAACCTTCTCAAGCTGGTCAGTATTACCTTACCGAGAAAATTGCTCAAGGTGGAATGGCTGAGATTTACAAAGGCCTTGCCTATGATGCCAATGGCTTGAAGCGAACCGTGTGCATCAAGAAAATCTTGCCACACATTTCTGCCAATCCTGAATTCATTGACTCTCTCATCGACGAAGCAAAAATTGCGGTCACCCTGTCGCATGGCAACATTGCGCAGACCTACGATTTGGGAAAAGTGGAAGACGATTATTTCATCGTGATGGAACACATTAATGGCAAATCACTTTCGCAGGTGGCAAAAAAAGTTTACCGCGAAAAAAAACTGGTTCCCCTTCCGCTTGTTTGTCACTTTATTTCTGAAGTCGCCAATGGGCTCGACTACATCCACCGCCGTACAGACAGCGAAGGTCATCCCCTTCACATTGTCCACCGCGACATGAGTCCGCAAAACGTCATCATCTCTTATTCGGGCACGGTTAAAATTATTGATTTTGGCATCGCCATTGCGGCAAACCGCTTGGGCCTTACCGAAGTGGGCATTCTCAAGGGAAAATTTGCGTACATGTCACCCGAGCAAGCTAAAGGCGAATCGATTGATCATCGCAGCGACATTTTTTCTTTAGGCGTCATGCTCTTTGAACTGATTACGGGAAAGCGCTTGTTCAAAGCCGAAGACAACCGCGAAACCATTCGCAATGTGAGAAAAGCAAGCATTCCCTTTGTCACCAGTTTGCGTCCAGAACTTCCCGAAGAGTTTGAGAGCATCTGTCAAAAGGCATTGGCAAAAGACAGACGAAAGCGTTACCGCGCCGCTTCCGAATTTCGCGATGACCTGCTAAAGCTTTTGCACACTCATTATCCCGAGTTCCGTCAATCTGATGCTTCTCATTTTATGCAAACTCTTTTTGCTGAAGAACTCAAGCAAAGCATGGAAAAACAAGAAGCAACTCCACATCTTATTATCGATTCAACACAATCTGCATTGGCGGAAGAAAAAACAGAACATACAGGCGCTGGAAAAATTCCTGAAAATATGAGGGATTTTTTTCTTGAAGATTTCGTCGAAGAAAAATCAACTGGCGAAAAAGACAACTATGAAACCGCATCTGAAAATGAAGAATCCGCTGATGAAGACCTGGCTTCTTTTCCGCATGAAGAAAAAACAGAAAAACGAGAACCAGAAAAAAAATCGCACAAAACACTTTTCAGTTTCCTCATTGCTGGCATTACCATCTTGCTTATTTTTAGTACTTGGTATCTCACCAAAACCAGCAAACAAGCTAATGCTGTTGTGCAAGACGCTCAGCTTATGTTGAGCTTCGAACCCGCAGAAGCGCATGTTTTATTTGATGGCAAAGAAGTGGGAACTCTCTCGCCTTTAAGCCTAAACTCAGTTTCTCCACAAAACACACACGAACTCAGCATGAGCAAAGACGGCTACGAACCTTACGAAAAAGAACTGCTGTTTGCGAACGGCGAAATGAGAACGCTGCACATTTTGCTGAAAGAAATTCCACCGGCTTTAGCTTCTTTGCATATTTCATCACAACCAAGTGGCGCAAAAGTTTTTCTCAACGAACAGGAAACTCCTTATAGAACGCCAACTACGCTGAATGAATTGAAACCTGGACCTTACACTATTGGCCTTTATCTCGAAAATTATAAATTCTGGAAACGAAAAGTTGTGCTGAAAGAAAATGACAAAACGAATTACGATATTGAACTTGGTCTCGATTTTGGTTCCGCCGTCATTACTTCTCAGCCCAGCAATGCACTTGTGTTTCTAGATGGCAAACCTTCGGGCCAAACCCCCCTCACCCTCGATCACTTGGAGCCTGGAAAAGTGTACCAGGTTGAAATGTGGCATGAAGGTTATGAACACGCAAAACAAGAAATAAAAATTAAACCCGGACGCGATGAGCAAGTTCGAGTAACTTTACAAAAAGAAACCGAAAAAGGTGCACGATAATGAGCGACGAAGAAAAAAAGGATTTGTTTGAATCAACGGTAGTGACTTCAATTGAAAAACTGGGAGAAATAGAAGCCGATCAAAAGGCCTACATTCTTTTTCTTGCTGGGCCACTTCAAGGAAAGCTCTTCCTCTTAAACCCAGGCCAGACGGTTATTGGCCGTTCTGATGATGTTGACATTCCCATTCAGGATAATCGTATTTCGCGAAGACATTTTGCCATCAACGTTCACAACGGAAAAGCCGAGCTTTTGGATTTAAGCTCCACAAACGGAACCTATGTAAACGGCACACGCGCTGAGAAAAAAGTGCTTGAAGATGGAGATAAAATTCAAATTTCCAGTTCCACCATTTTAAAGTTTGCTTACGGCGACAAAGGCGAACGGATGTTTCACGAAGAATTTTATCAAATGGCAAATTTCGATGCCGTTACCGGAGCGAATAACAAACAAGCGTTCATCAAGCGCTTTCAAGAAGAGTTTAGCTATGCGAAGCGAAATAAACTTCCCATGTCGCTTATCATGTTCGACATCGATTTTTTCAAAAAAGTTAACGACACCTATGGTCACATGGCAGGCGATTATATTTTGAAACGCATCGCCGAAAAAGCAAATGACACTGTTCGTGGTGAAGACATTATGGCTAGATATGGCGGAGAAGAATTTGCCATTATTCTGAGAGGCTCCGCAATGCCAGGTGCCATCAAGCTTGCAGAGCGCATTCGTGAAAGCGTTGCTTCCGAAATTTATGAATTTGAAGGCAACAACATTCCAGTCACTATTAGCTTGGGCGTTGCCACCTTTGAAGGTGACAACTACGAAACTCAAGATGAACTGATGGCTGCAGCCGATGCGCGATTGTACCACTCGAAAGAGAATGGGCGAAACCAAGTCAGCGCTTCATAAGCCAAGCGTTCAAAAAACCTAAAACGTCCTTTAAGCCATTGACATCGCACTTAAAATGGAGTTTAGGCAAGCCTTGCAGAAAGGGGCTAAGCGCCGATGGCACAGATTATTTCAGGAACTGAACTCGCAAAAAAAGTGCATGAAGAGCTTAAGGCTAAGATTGTAAGCCTTCAAAAAACCTCCTCTTTTCATCCTGGACTCGCCGTTGTGCTTGTAGGCTCCGATGCAGCAAGCCAAGTGTACGTTCGCAACAAACGTAAAGCTTGCGAAAAAGTAGGCATCAAAAGCTTTTCCTACGACTTGCCCGAAAACTGCAGCGAACAAGAACTGCTTCAGCTGATTGCAGAACTCAATGCCAACAAAGAAGTGCATGGCATTTTGGTTCAGCTTCCCCTGCCAAAACACATGAATGAACAAAATGTGATTATGGCAATTGATCCCAAAAAAGATGTCGACTGCTTCCATCCCGTAAACGTTGGAAAACTCATGCTCGGCGCAAAGGGCTTTCTGCCTTGCACCCCATCCGGTATGATGGAAATGCTTTCGTCAATCAACTATGACCTCACCGGAAAACATGCAGTTGTTATTGGAAGAAGCAACATTGTGGGAAAACCAATCGCCCTTCTTTTATTGGCACAAAATGCAACCGTAAGTATTTGCCATTCCAAAACAAAAAATCTGCCCGATTTCGTTCGAAACGCAGATCTTATTGTGGCCGCAGTAGGAAGACCACAAATGGTAAAGGCAGATTGGGTAACGCCTGGCGCGGTGGTGCTCGATGTTGGTATCAACAGAACAGCTGAAAACACTTTAGTTGGTGATGTCGATTTTGAAACAGTAAAAACAAAAGCCTCGGCTATAACTCCAGTTCCAGGTGGAGTTGGGCCCATGACTATTGCAATGCTCCTCAAAAATGTTGTCTTCGCTGCAGAAGAACAATAAAGAAGGTTTTATGGAACCAAAACGCACCCCACTTTATAATGAACATGTTCGTCTCAAGGGAAAAATTGTTGATTTCTTTGGATGGAATTTGCCGGTTGAATACAGCAACATCAAGGCGGAACACTTGGCTGTTCGCACACATGCTGGCATCTTCGATGTTTCGCACATGGGCCAAATTGAAGTAAAAGGCAAAGGTGCTCTCGCGCTCGTTCAATACCTTACCATCAATGATGCCACCCTCATCAAAGACGGCCAAGCCCAATATACTGCCTTTTGCAGAGATGATGGCACCACGATTGATGATGTTATTTTGTATCGTTTTTCAAACGATCACTTCTTCTTTGTGGTGAACGCTGCAAATATTGAAAAAGATTTTGATTGGGTGAAAAGTCATTGTCCACAAAACATTGAACTCATCAACAGAAGCGAAGACTTTGCCTTGATTGCCTTGCAAGGTCCAAACGCTGAAAAGATTTTGCAAAAACTCTGCAGTGAAAAACTTGCATCACTTTCCTCTTTCCATTTTCTTCAAACAAGCGTTGCCAAAATTCCTGAAGTTATTGTCGCACGCACGGGCTACACTGGCGAAAATGGATTTGAACTTTTCTGCGAACCTCAGGACGCTCCTGGACTTTGGAACGCACTGCTCACAGCGGGAAAAGAGCTTGGCATCTTGCCTTGCGGTCTTGCGGCTAGAGACACCCTTCGCCTTGAAGCAGCTCTTTGCCTCTATGGCCACGAACTTGATGACAACACCACGCCACTTGAAGCTGGCCTTGGCTGGGTAACAAAACTTAATACAGTTGATGAATTTATTGGAAAAGAAGCGCTTGTTGACAGCAAAGAAAAAGGCTTAAGCAAAAAGCTGGTTGGCTTTACTCTTGTTGACAAAGGCATTCCGCGCGAAGGCTATGCCATTGTAAATGGCGATGAACAGATCGGAAAAGTTACAAGCGGAACGCTCTCGCCTACGCTTAACATTCCCATTGGACTTGGCTTTGTGAAAACTGAATTTGCAAAAGTGGGAACGCATTTTTTCATCGACATCAGAGGAAAACTGAAAGAAGCAAAAGTAGTGAAGCTTCCTTTCTATAAGAAAAAATAACTTTTTTGGAGGAGATGGTATGAATATTCTAGATGACCGCAGATACAGCAAAGAACACGAATGGGTGAAAGTTGAAAATGATGTTGCGTTTGTTGGAGTAAGCTCACATGCCCAAGAACAACTTGGCGATATTGTGTTCGTTGAACTTCCCGAAGTGGGAATAGAGATTAAGGCAAGCGAAACCTTCGGCGTTCTCGAATCGGTAAAAGCTGTTTCTGATTGCTACTCACCAGTTTCTGGAACAGTCCTTGAAGTAAACGACGACCTCACCGACAACCCAGAACAAGTCAACGAAGACTGCTACGGCGAAGGCTGGATGATTAAAGTAAAGTTGAGCGCTCCAAGCGAACTTGAATCACTCATGACCCACGATGCTTACAAAACCTTCCTTGAAGAAGAAGGCGCTTAATTATTTTGAGATCATTTTTTGCAAAGGATTTGTATGCCGTTCATTCCGCACACTCAAGAAGAAATAAACGAAATGCTCTCTGTCATCGGAGCAAAATCACTCAGCGATCTTTATGATTCAGTTCCAGATGCACTTCGCATGAAAAGAGAACTGGATCTTCCAGAACCCATATCAGAACAGGATTTGCTGGCAGAACTAAAATCCATCGGAAAAAAGAATCTTGCTACCGATAAGGCTCTTTCGTTTTTGGGAGCTGGTATTTATCCACACTTCACGCCGTCTGCAGTAAACGATTTGGCTTTTCGTGGTGAGTTTTTAACGCCTTATACTCCTTACCAACCAGAAATTAGCCAAGGCACTTTGCAGGTTACGTTTGAATTTCAATCGCTCATGTCGCGCATTTTTGAAATGGATATTTCAAATGCATCTACTTATGATCTTTCCACTTCCGTTGCCGAAGCTGCTCTTATGGCACTTCGCATTCACAAGAAGAAAAAGAAAATTATTGTCTGTGAAGGCATGCATCCTGAATACCGCGAAGTATTGAAAACGGTTTTAACTCCAACAAACATTGAAATTGTCACTCTGCCTCACCTAAATGGAAAATTGAACGTCAAAGCCCTCAAAGAAAATCTTTGCGATCAAACAGCTGCATGCATTGTGCAATATCCAAACTTTTTTGGCATTGCTGAAAACTTGGAAGAAGCTAGCAAACTCACTCACGATGCAGATGCCTTGTTTATTACCGCAACCGCAGAACCCTTTGCTCTTGGGCTTTTGCGAACACCAGGAAGTTTTGAAGCTGATATTGCAGTAGGAGAAGGAAATTCTTTTGGATTGCCCACTCGTTTTGGTGGCCCCGCTCTTGGTGTCTTTACTGCTTCAGAAAAATACCTTCGGCAAATGCCGGGAAGAATCGTGGGTGAAACTCTAGATGCGCAAGGAAGAAAAGGTTACGTGCTCACTCTTTCCACGCGTGAGCAACATATTCGCAGAGAAAAAGCCACCTCTAACATATGTTCAAACCATCAACACTGCGCAACTATTGCCACTATTTATCTTTCGCTCATTGGAAAACATGGCTTCTCTTCGCTAGCTCGCATCAATGCTGCAAAAGCACAGTATGCTGCACAAAAACTTTCTTCAATTTCCGGAGTAAAACTTCAGTTTGAAGGAAACTTCTTTAATGAGTTCGTTCTGGAGCTTCCAAAACGCGCCCAAGATGTGCTTGATGCTTTGGTGAAAGAAAATATTCACGCTGGCGTTAGTTTGGAACGATGGTTTCCACAATGTAAAAACTCTCTCCTTCTTGCATTCACTGAAGTTCACCGCAAAGAAGATATTGATGCACTCGCAACAGCGCTTACAAACGCACTTTGATAAAGGATAGAACATGAGTAATCCCACTTTAAGTTCTTGGAATAAAGCTGTCACTTCAAGTTCAACATCAGAAGAAAAGAAAACATGCACAAGCACGGCTCATGTTGGCCGTACTATGGCTTTTGATGAACCCACTGTTTTTGAACAAAGTGTCGAAGGCAGAAAAGGATATCAAACACCAAAGCTTGATGTGCCGGCGTTTGCTGACAAGATGCTCTCAGCTGATCTCCTGAGAAAAAAAGCAGCAAAACTTCCAGAGCTTACCGAGACTGATATCACCAGGCACTTCACTCGTCTTTCGTCACAAAATTATGCAAAAGATTTGGGTTTTTATCCCTTGGGTTCGTGCACCATGAAGCACAATCCAAAAACAGCAAACGTTGCTGCAAGTCTTCCTGCGTTTGAGCTTACGCATCCTTTGCAAGACATCGCAACAGCGCAAGGCAATTTGCAGATTTGCTGGGAAATGCAAAACTATCTTGCCGAGATAAGCGGTATGGACGCTATTTCGCTCTGGCCATGCGCCGGGTCGCACGGTGAGTTTGTAAGCTTGCTCGTGATTAGAGCCTATCATGCAGCGCAAGGAAATCCGCGCAAAAAAGTGCTCATCCCCGATAGCGCGCACGGCACAAATCCAGCATCAGCAGCTGTTTGCGGCTATGACGTGGTCACTCTTAAATCTGGCCCCGATGGTGAACTTCATCCTGAAACCGTAAAAGCTGCCATGGATGAAGAAGTTGCTGCCATCATGATTACCAACCCAAATACACTTGGTGTGTTTGAAGAAAACTTTAAAGAAATTTCTGACATTGTTCATGCAAAAGGTGGTTTTGTTTACTGTGACGGCGCAAACTTAAATGCGCTTATGGGTGCAGTGCAACTTGGAAAAATCGGCGCTGACTGCATGCACTTTAACTTGCACAAAACTTTTGCGGTGCCACACGGCGGAGGCGGACCAGGAGCGGGCCCCATTGGTGTGGTGAAAAAGTTAGAACCCTTTTTGCCAAAGCCCATCATTCAAAAAAATGGCGATACCTTTAGTGTAGATCACAACCGTCCGCATTCCATTGGAATGATTAAATCATTTTGGGGAAATTTTGCCTGTACACTTCGAGCTTACGCTTACATTCGCCAATTGGGCAAAGAAGGCATCAAGAAAACAAGCCAGATGGCAGTGCTGAATGCAAAGTACATTCGCAAGCGTTTGGAAAAAGCCTATCACATGCCATTCAGAAAACCTGTGCTTCACGAGTGTGTGTTATCAGATAAAATTCAAAATGAATATGGCGTCAAAACCATGGATATCGCAAAACGCTTGATGGACTATGGCTTTCACCCGCCAACAGTGTATTTCCCGCTCATCGTTCCTGGAGCCCTCATGATTGAGCCAACGGAAACGGAAAACAAACAGCAAATTGATGCTTTTTGTGACGCTATGCTTGCTATTGCTGATGAGTGCAGAGAAACTCCAGAAGTCGTAAAAACTGCGCCAAATGTGAGTTTCCGAGCACGCTTAGATGAAGTGCGTGCGGCACGTGAAGTGAAGGTTACGGCTGCTTTATAGATATACGGGAACTATAAAAGTCCACCCCATTCTGAGAACACCATCTTTTTGCAAAAGCTCGTGAGGTGGGGATGAAAAAGGTGATGATGCTTTTACGGTGCGAAAAACTTCTTGATCATAATCTGTGAGGCCTGAACTCCTCAACAAAATTAATTCTGTAAGTTCACCCTTTGCATCAACGGCAACTCCAACTACAGTTGAATACTGTTTTTGAATTCGGGGAAATGCAACATTTCCTGGACTAAACGTCAAACGAAACGCTCGCTTCAGACGAACAAAATAATCTAAATGCAAAAAACGATGCACATTTAAATAGGTGTGATCAGCATGAGTATAATCCGGAAAATAGTCTTCGCTTCCGCCTCCGCCAATATCAACACTTAGCACGCCTTCATTTCTGGCTTGAGCAATTTTTTGCTTATAGAAAAGTGACTTGTCAAAATCATAAATATTCTTTTGAGCGCCATATTTTTTTGCAGCTTTTCTTTCAGCATTACCAGGATCGCGTGAGTCAATGTGCGTGTTTTTTTTGCGAACGGTTTCACGTTCTACCGTGGAATCGTAGGCACCTGCAAACCGTGCTGACTTTGGACGAGACTGATTTTGCGGCGGAGCAATATCTGCCAATTTATAGACTTCACTGTCTTCAGAAACAGGAATAATTTCTACCACTTGTTCTTCGTGTGTAGAAGGAGTGTCAAAAAATGTTGTGCTTATAACGAAAAGTAAAACAATAAAAACGTGCGCTAAAAACGAAAGTAAAAAGGAATGAAATAAATTTCTTTCACTTTGTTTTTCGTCATCAGAACGAAAAGCATCTTGCACTAATGTATGAAGTGGATTGTTCATAAATTATGTAAAAATTCTATGTCATTGCGAAGTGTTTTTGTACTGAAGCAATCTCCTCCGTTAATTGCCAGAGGAGATCCTTCGTTCCACTCAGGATGACAGCAAAGTGTTTGAATTACTGGATCCCCTAAATTCACAAACGAAGTGCAACACTTTATGGATAAGGTGTTGCCATGGGAAC
>PCXC01000025.1 GCA_002796345.1 Deltaproteobacteria bacterium CG11_big_fil_rev_8_21_14_0_20_42_23
ATCCCCTCGGTCTTTTATGACCTATCCACTTTACGCCATCACTTCCTCTCTTTTCTTTCTCTTCCAAATTCAACTTCACTTCAAGATACAATCTAAATCAAGTTCGTTATAACGCGCGTACATGTGAGTTTGGGTTTTATAATGTTTGATGTTGCAGTGTATTCCTGTGGCTAAAAAGGCAGCATCAATTCTGTGGCTAGCCTCAGTGCATGAACCAAGCGGAAGGCTTGGGTTGAGCACGCCTTCAAAGGATTCTTCGGCGGTAAGTTCCTCCGATATGTTTAAAGTGTAAGCATAAGGATATCCAAAGCCAAGTCCGCCGCCTGCTTTTAAGAAAATGCCATCGGCATTATATTCATCAGCAAAAGGAGCTAAGCCGGCTTCGTAAAATTTGGGAACGAAAGCATCGCAAAAACCTGCTGCATTTTCTGGAATCTGAATTTCAGCTTCAACTTTGGCTTTCACTTCTTGAATGCGATCTAAAATAGGTTGAGGAAGATTGCGGGGATCAAAAGGAACTTTAAGGCAAAGTGCATCGAAGCTTGGGAGATAGTCTTTCCAGTTGTCGCTGTTTAACATGAACTGGAGCTCGTCCGTTAGCTCCAAGGCATCTGGGTTTGCACCTACAGCGCAGTTATACTGTACTTCGTTCTGTTTTACGGTTTCGATTCTTTTGTGGGTAATGTTTTCTGGAATAGGCGTGCAAAAGTCCTTAACATTGAAGTTCCTTTCATTATCGGGCGGAAGGATGGAAAAGGTGCTAAGTTTTTTAGCAACAATTCCCACAATCTGCTTAAAAGCCTTAAAATATAGAATATGTTGAAATATAAGCAGTTTTTAAAGAATTTTATTCAACCCATTTCGTATGATTTTTAAGCACTTTTCACGGAAAGAATGGCTTTATGAAAAAAACACTTTTAGTTGTAGCGGCACTTGAGGATGAGCTTTCTGGGCTTCGGGCTGCTTTTGGTTCAGATGCGCGTGTGCAGCTGCTTAAAACCGGCATGGGTGCAAAGCGCATGCAGCAGGCTTTGCAGCAAGCGTGCGAAGAAGCAAGTCCAGACTTTATTTTGCACCTTGGCTTTTGTGGTGCGCTTCAAGCTTCGTTTAAAAGTGGCGATCTCATTTTCTCGCGCCAAATTATGCACGCTGGAGGAAAATGTGTTGAAATAACCACTCCAGAATTGGAAACCGCAACAGCAATCTGCAAACAATTTTGGCTTTCATTTCACGAAGGCAAAACGCTTCAAGTGGAAAAACTTATTTCGCTCGCGCAGGAAAAAAAGCAGTTGCATGAACACTTCAACGCTCTCAGTGTGGACATGGAAAGCTTTGCGCTTGCCGATTTTTGCGTTCAAGAAAAGATTCCATTTTTTGTAGTGCGTTCTGTTTTTGATACCGCGCGCCACACACTTCCCAACTTTGGATGTGCGCTGGATGTTTTTGGAAAAGTGAGACCGCTGCATTTTGTAAAGCATTTGCTTTTTCATCCGCGCGATTTTTTTCTCTTACCTCAGCTTGCTTTCTGTGCTAGGAAGGCGAAACTTTCTCTCAACCTCTTTACTCAAGAATGGATTCAACTATGGCTTCAAAAAAACGACTCATAATTCTTTCACTTCTTTTCTTGCTGGGCATTGGTTTTTTGCTTTGGCAACAATATGGAAATAAAGTGTGCAGCTTTTTTGCAAAGCCGCTTGCAGAGCTTTCGTTAGAGCAAAAGCAAAATATTCTTTCACAGCACATCCCCGCAGATGCAGAAATAGTCTTGTTTTTAGACGCATCGCTTGTTTCCGAAAACCATTTGGCAAAGTTTGATTTTTTTCCACAAGACAAAGAGTGGGTGAAAACTTTTTTTCATGAAATGAATATGCAAAAAGGAATGTTAGCTTCCATTGGAAAAATCAATTCAAGTGGAAAGCTAGAGTTTGCGCACCTTTTGCTTGGCGATGTAAACGAAAAAACTTTTCGTGAACATTTGCTCAAAACTTTTTCAACCGATCTTGTCTTTGAACAAACCGAAGAAAAAGGTTTTCGTTGGAATACCATTAAAGATGATGACGCAGCATATGAACTTGGCTTCAGTTTTTCAGAAAGCGAAAAACCCTATCAGCTGCTAGCCTTTGGTACAAAAGCACTTGCGCGTCAGATGCTTGAAACAAAAACGCACGAAAAATTTGCGCCAAACAATTCTCGTTTATACGGTTATGTTAATCCAAGCGAGCGTTTGCTGTCGTTGCTTCCAGCTGAATTTTCAAGTTTGCAAAAAATAAGCTTGAAAGATGAAAGTGGAATGTTGAATGTGCTCTTTTCCTTTTCAGACAAAAGCAAAATGGAAGCAGCAAGGCTTTACCTTTCAGGCCTCAAAACTTTATTCAGCTTAAGGCAAAGCGCGCCAAATACATGGTTCCAACATTTAGATAAAGTAGAGCTCAAAGCCGAAGGCACAAACTTGCTGGCATGCTTTCCTTTGTAGCTTTTATCTCTTCAGGTATCTATTCTGAATAATGGTGATATTGAAGTTAAGTTTATGAATTATATTGACATTTTCTATTCATCAATCTATTCTTAAACCATGCAAATTAAGCCCTTAGATCAAGAATTACTGTTTGAGAACGTTTTAAAACACCTCTCAAGGTTTGGCCCAATAAAAGCTCAGCAAGTGTGTGAAGCTCTCAAGATAAGCCAGCCCACCTTTTCAAGGCTCATTTCAGAAAAATCTTCAATTCTTCGTATTAGTCGTGGGCCTCAAACGCTTTACGCCACGTATCGTTTAGGTGCTTGGGGAAAAGAAGAAGTTCCCATTTACATCATTGATAAAAAGGGGAGTTTGAGTCATCCGGTAGCAACGCTACATCCGCTTGCTCCAAAAGGTTTTTATCTTGAATCGCATTCAGAAATATTTACCAGCAAAATTTATGAACATCTTCCTTACTTTTTTGAAGATGTAAGGCCTTCAGGTTTTTTGGGAAGGCTTGAGCCAAAGCTTTATCCTGAACATCATTTTCCTTCAGATATTAATCTCTGGACGGAAGACCATGCCCTTACCTATCTTGCCAGATGTGCTTGGGATCTCATCGGAAATTGTGTCATCGGAGAAAATTCTTACAATCTTTATTTAGAACACAGGTTTCAACGCACAGATGTATGTGATGAAAAAGCGCGATCATCGCGTTATCCAGAAATTGCAAAACAAGTACTAAATTATGGTGTTCCTGGTTCTTCAGCTGCAGGCGAACACCCAAAATTTCTTTCCATTCGAAAAACAAAGAAAAAAAAATTACTTCCAGTGTTGGTAAAATTTTCTCCCCCAGTTAAAGATAGTGTCAGTCAACGTGTTGTCGATTTGCTTGTATGCGAACATATTGCTCATGAAGTGTTAAAAAAATGCGGTAAAAAAGTTTCTTGTTCTTCGCTTCTTAGAGGAAATGATGGAAGAGTTTTTTTAGAGATAGAACGTTTTGATCGAAATGCATTGGGTGGTCGCTATGGTGTTATTTCATTACGTGCACTTGATCTTGAGTTTGTAGGGCAGCTTAGCTCTTGGTCAGAAACCGCCGAAGCTTTGCATCAACAGAAGAAAATCAGCAAAGCAACATTGCAAGATATTCTGTGGATGGAAGTCTTTGGAAAGCTTATTGCGAACACAGACCGTCATCATGGGAATCTTTCTTTTTTTTGCGAGGGTGAACACGTAAAAGAGCTTGCTCCCGTTTATGATATGTTGCCGATGCTTTATGCTCCGCAGCAAAATCAAATTGTTGAGCGAGAGTTTACTCCAGAGCCGCCAAAGTCTTCTGAAATAACAGTGTGGAAGGATGCTTTGTCTGTGGCGATTTCATTTTGGAAAAAAGTTCAAGCTCATTCCGACATTTCAAAAGAGTTCAAAAAAGTGACAACTTATAATGAAGAAAAAATTAGGGCCCTTCAACTGTAAGCTAAAAAAACCTTCGGAAAAACTGGAGGGCTGCGTTTGCGGCTAGGTGGCGTTCGATGTCTAAGGTTAAGATGTGGCGTGAGTCAGAGAAGGTGGCTGTTTCTATTACGTCGGAACCGGCCAATTTTTTGATGAGCTTTACATTCGAGTAGGGTGCGACAATATCTAGCTTTGAATGCAGCAGCAAAAGTGGGTTTTTCACTTTGTGCAAATTTTTTTTCACTTCTGCTTCAAGTTCCAAAAGTTGCAACGCCGCAGCAATGGGCATGCGCGGCAAAGATTGCTGCATGTACAATCTCAAGCCTTCAGGATCGGCAACGCTGTCGCGAAAGTTCTTTGCTACTGATTTCAGCACATATTTGAGTGGAGAATTTTTAATCAACGGCAGCAAAAAACGATTGTAAAACGGAAGCTGCAACGGAGTAGACATAAGGGCCAGCGCGCGAATGCCTTCGTCTACTTCACTTGCCAGTTTCAGCCCCAAAAGCGAACCCACCGACATTCCCACATAGTAGACTTTGTCCACTTCTTTCGAAAGTTGCGTGTAAGCCTTCAAAACCGTCTCGTACCAGTCTTCCCATGTGGAATCTGCCAAATCTTCCACCGTTCCACCATGGCCAGCCAAGCAGGGGGTGACCACGCGAAAGCCATTTTCGGTGAGCTTTTTGGTGATGGAGAGCATTGTAGCGGGTGAGCTGGTGAGCCCATGTATTACAAGACATCCGTGCATAGTCGGGCAGAGGTATCACAACGTTAATAAGTTGACAAGAAACAGATGAGTGAATTAGTCCACACAAGAAATTTCACTACAGCAGATTTTCCTTTTGAGGTTTGAATTTATGTTGCAGCAGCTTTTTCTTTCCATTCATGCAGACCTCGAAGCGTGCGAACGAGCGCTCACGACACACTTAGAGTCCACCTCGCAGCCGCTTATTCGCCAGGTTTCCGGGTATGTGGTGGCAAATGGTGGAAAGCGTCTTCGTCCAGCGCTTTTTTTATTGTGCGCGCGAATGGCTGGTGCGTCTGATGCAAACCTTCCGCATATTGCAGCAGCTTTTGAGATGATTCACACTGCCAGCTTGTTGCACGATGATGTGGTGGACAATGCTTTGCTTCGCCGTGGCAGGCCTTCCACCAAAGCCAAGTGGGGCAATCAAATCAGCGTGCTCGTGGGAGATTTCCTGTGGACAAAGGGTTGCGGGCTATTGGTGCAATATGGCAGCTTGCGTTTGTTGGACATTGTAACGCGTTCTATTATTTGGCTCACCGAAGGTGCTGTTGCCGAAATCAGCAAACAAAATGATATTCATATTGGAACCGAAGGCTATTTTGAAATTATCCGCGGAAAAACGTCTTCACTTTTTGGAGCCTGTTGCGAAGGTGCTGGAGAAGTAGCTGATATTTCCGAGCCGTTCATCGAGGCGCTGAAGCGCTATGGTATTGATCTTGGTGTTGCCTTTCAGTTGGCCGATGATGCGCTTGATTATGTCTCGGACGAAAAAGTGTTTGGCAAAACAGCCGGCGGCGATCTCCGCGAAGGCAAAATGACCTATCCTCTTATTGTGGCATTAGAAAAAGCCAACGAAGAAGAGCAAAAACTTTTACACAATACCCTCATCGCTGATCATGTGACTGATGCCCATTTTCAACGAGTGTTAGACGTCATCAAAAAATACGATGGCATCGAAGAAACCTTGAAGCTTTCACGCGAGTATGCCGAAAAAGCAAAAGCTCAACTTCAGTTGTTCAAGCCATCCATCGAACGCGACGCATTGCTTGCAGCAACTGACTATGCCGTTGATAGGGTTGAATAACATTTTTCAAGTAGAGTGATATGTCAGAAAAACTAAGTGTCAAAATTTTTCAAACTCGTGCCGAAGCCGAGATGGCACAAAGTTATTTGCAGTCCGAAGGCATTCGCTGCCAAGTGAAGGCTGATGACTGCGGCGGCATGCATGCTCATCTTGCTACCAAAACTGGCGGAGCACATTTGCTGGTGAGTGAGAAAGATTTTGCTCAAGCCCAGCGCTTACTTTCCAAGAAAAAATAAGCAACAATAAAAAACCCTGCTGTGATGTTCATCACAAACAGGGTTTTTGCGCACAGAGAAACGAGGGTTATTTCCCTGCAGTGCCGGTTTTTGTTGGTGTGCTTCCTGCTTTTCCTTCCACTGCAACATACTGCGAAATGCGTTCGTACAATTTGTTGCCGATGCCTTTTACATTTGTGATTTCTGCAGCAGAAGCAAATGGATGCGCACTTCGGTAATCCATGATGGCTTCAGCTTTTGATTCGCCAATGCCAGGAAGCGACATCAACTCTTCAAGCGAAGCCTTGTTCAGGTCAACAAGGTTTGCTGGTGCTGCGTGAAGCTTTTGCGTGCCCAGCGTGAAAAGGGCGACGCACAAACAAACTACGGTGATGATGCTAGACTTTTTTTTCATCTTGATTCTCCTTTGTGGTTTTTCTGTTACGAATGTGAATGGTTCCGCTTTGTGGAATGAGATCGAGATACGCATTGATGGAGCCATCTCGATTCACAAAAGCCGAACCGATTTTGGTCCAGCTTGGTTTTTTCCCCTCTTTGCCTTCAGCAATGTGAAAGACATCTTTGGGGACTTGTACATTTTCCATATTTCCTCCAGGTGAAGTTTCTTTGAGGAAGAGCAGAACTTGTGCCAGAAAAAGGGTTTGGTTTTTAAAGTTATTTTTGTGTGGGGATGTGTCGAAGTGAACACGAATGATGAAATAAAAACAGAGAGCCCTTTCCTTCAAGATTTCTTTCATGCTGAAGCAACTTTTTCCAAAATGAACCGATAAATAAAGTATATGGCCGTATTTTTCCCAAAAACCTCAGCTTTTTTGCCTAGAACGCCTCCAATTTCACCTTCGGCTGGTTTTGGCACCATTGCTTCCCCGCCTATTTCTGCATCTTCAGGCTTGGGGCGCCAAAATATGGCAACGATGCTTTCGGCAAGAGCGTTGCCCTTGTTAGTAAGTGTTCCCGGATTTGCCTTCGCTCAACAATCAAGTGATGGCAGTGGAGATATCTCTTTGCCAACTGCAGCCATATGGGTTGGAGGAATATTGACTGTTACTGCACTTGTTGCAGCCCTGCATCAAGCACTCAGAAAACCGCGCAGCGCTGTGGAGCGTGTTGAGCAGTTTGGCAGAACCGAAGTTTCTGTTTCTGATGTGTATATTGATCCCACTGAATATGAAGGCCCTGCTCTTGAAATTGAAGATGTTGATGTTGAGGAGGATCTTACTGTTTTAGATCCTGATGATCCCGATCTGGAAATAGTAGAAGGAGCACTTCCAGAGCGTTTTGTTTGGTATAAAGGTGGAGTAGATTTAAGTGCCCACGCTGGAGATGCAGCATTTGAAACTTATGCCGCTCAGTATGAGGAAGCTTTCGACCTTTTAGTTGACGGGATTGAATATAGGATGCAGCAAAAAGTTGTCGCGGCCTATCAAGCGTTGCACAAGATGAAAAACACTAGAAAAACACTTCTCGCAGCTGTGGCCATTGCGATTTCCTTTGCAAAATACGACAAAGCACTAGAATTGCTGCAGAAAGCTAGAAGCATTCCCCAATCAGCAGCTTTCGACTGTATGTAGTTCCCCCTGAAAAACCCATTTTTTCAAGATAGCGGACCTTGAGCGGTGTGTTTTTTCGGAGGCTCAACAAAAATCAACCTCAAAAAA
>PCXC01000026.1 GCA_002796345.1 Deltaproteobacteria bacterium CG11_big_fil_rev_8_21_14_0_20_42_23
TATCAACAACTATTTGAATTTATTTAGGATAGTGGTAACTCGAGCACACATTTTTTGCCATTATGCCCATTCTGAACGAAGTGAAGGATCTCCTCTGACAATTCAAGTACTCGACATAACAAAAACGAAATTGACCGAGGAGATCCTTCGTTTCACTCAGGATGACGCAGAATTACTGGATTCCCTGGTCAAGCCAGAGGATGACAAGAGCAAAAAAACATCATTTCAGTTGAAAAATAATTCCCTAGACAGACTCAAGTCTCTTACGCTAAGTAAGCGCACGTTATGCGAAACACTTATGACATTATTGTGGTTGGGGCTGGGCATGCTGGTTGCGAAGCCGCTTTGGCTGCGGCTCGCATGGGTGCTGCTACGTTGTGTGTGACTGGGCGCTTTGATACCATCGCCAAAATGAGCTGCAACCCCGCTATTGGTGGGCTTGCCAAGGGGCACTTAGTTCGTGAGATCGATGCGCTTGGTGGCGAGATGGGCAAAAACGCGGATGCCACCGGCATTCAGTTTCGCCGTCTCAACATGAGCCGTGGGCCTGCTGTTCGGGGAACCCGCTGCCAGTCTGATTCTGCGGCCTATGCCGAACGCATGGTAAACATCATGCGTCAGCAAAACAATCTCGAACTCAAAGAGGGTGTGGTTGAAGCCCTCATTTTAGAAGGCAAAACACTTCGTGGTGTGGTGCTGGCTTCTGGCGAAGAAATTTTTGCGAATGCGGTTGTGGTGACTACGGGCACTTTCTTAAATGGTGAAATGCACTTTGGCATGCAACGCGTGAAAGGCGGACGGGTTCAGGATTTCGTGGCCACTGGCTTATCACAAGTGTTTCGCGATTTTGGCTTTGAACTTGGCCGCTTGAAAACGGGAACATGTCCACGTCTTGATGTAGCTACAGTAAATACTGCTATTTGCGAAGAGCAGCCAGGAGAAGAACCTCGGCCGCGGTTTTCGTTCGAACACGTTGAAAACACTTTGGAACAACGCAGTTGTTTCATCACCTACACCAATGAAGCGACGCACCAAATAATTCACAACAACATTCACTTGTCGCCCATGTATTCTGGGCAAATTCAAGGTATTGGTCCGCGCTATTGTCCATCCATCGAAGACAAAGTGGTGCGCTTTAAAGACAAAGAAAAACATCAACTGTTCATCGAACCAGAAGGCTTAAACTCAGACAGGTTCTACATCAACGGGCTATCAACTTCGCTTCCTGTTGAAGTGCAGTACGATATTTTGCGCACCATTCCCGGTTTGGAAGACGCCAAGATTTTGCAAGCGGGCTACGCGGTTGAATACGATTGCGTGTATCCGCATCAGCTTTTTCACAGTTTGGAAACTAAATATATAGATGGCCTTTTCTTGGCCGGCCAAATTAACGGAACCTCCGGCTACGAAGAAGCTGCAGCACAAGGTTTGATGGCGGGCATCAATGCCGTGAAAAAAACGCGCGGTGAAGAAGCTTTTGTGTTGGGGCGAGATCAAGCTTACATTGGCGTGCTCATCGACGACCTCATCACCAAAAGTACCACCGAGCCGTATCGCATGTTCACCTCGCGTGCGGAGTATCGCCTCTTGCTGCGCGAAGACAATGCAGATTTGCGTCTTAGCCATTTTGGCAAAGAGCTAGGCTTACTCGGCGACGAACGCTGGCAAATGTTTCAAGACAAAACTACAGCTTTACATTCTACCTTGAAAATATTTCGAAGCACGCGTGTAAATCCAAACGAAGAAAACCTGCAAGCCTTGCAGCAACTGGGTTTAAGCGGTGCAAAGCCCGGTATTTTGATTTCGGAATTATTGAAGCGCCCGGAAGTAAGCGCCACATCATTGTGGCAAGCCTTTGTAAAAAATGAGCTTCCGCAAGCTGAGGTGTTGGAACAAGCCGAAATTCAAATAAAATACGAAGGATACATTGCTTCGCAGCACGACATGGCAGAACGTATGCTAGAGTTAGACCGTGTACGCATCCCCGCAAACTTCCAGTACAAGGGCATTAGCGGGCTTTCAGCTGAAGTATGTGAAAAATTAAAACGCGTTCAACCTGAAAATTTAGGCCAAGCTTCTCGCATTTCTGGAGTAACTCCTGCAGCTATTTCGTTGTTGATGGTTTTGCTCAAGCGTGGTGGGGCGAATTCTTTTAATTCTCTGTCATCCCGTACTTGATACGGGATCTCCTCGGACAATTCTGCGCATTGTCATAACGAGGAGCAAAGCGACGTGGTGATCTCAATTTTGCAATTGCCAGAGGAGATTGCCACGTCGTTTAACAACACTCCTCGCAAAGACAGAAAGTTACCTGAATTGCTGGATCCCCTGGTCAAGCCAGAGGATGACAAAAAAACAGAATTGTTCGAGGGGATTCCCGCTAAAACCATGTGGGAATGACGAAGAATTATCTAATCAAAATCTAAAGCATCCAGCAGGCCATACAGATAATCTCGAATTTTACCTTCTACCGAAATGCGTGAGCGGCCGGGATAATAGCGTGTGCTGATGAGTTCCAAGAGGCGGTCAAAATGAGGGCCAGAATGGTCTAAGTCTTCTTTGGTGAGAATGTCCCAATCTTTCAAAATGTGTGGTTTAACGGCTTCCCAATGTTGTTCAAGTCTATTCGGTTGCATGCAAAAGCCTCTAAGCCGTTTAAAAATGGAAGTCAATTTTGAAAAAGGCATGCTTTACCAAAAAGTGTCAGGCACTTTCTGGTGAAAGGAATCATTTAGGTGCGAATTTCCCTTAAACAAGCAACTTCCAAGATTTTCAACCGATAATAAGGGTGAAGGGGAAACAGGTGCTATTTAATAAATCGATAAAAATCAAGAGGTTGCCATGTTTTTAGGTGGTTCGCCAGTTCCAGGTTCTCCTGTTGGAAGCGCTGATGCCGGGTTGCCTGTTCCAGCTCCGGCTGTACAGCCTGCAGTGGTTCCAGCGGTTGATGTGGCTACGGAGGCCGTTGATCGCAGCAATCCAGCAGCAGCTGTAGCAACCCCATCTACGCCAGCACTTACAGCTTCTATTACTGCACAAAGATTGAGCAGTGCTGTAGACAATGCTGTGTTCCAATCTTGGTGTTTCATGACGCATCCTGGTGGTAAAGTTGGCGAATTTGCACACTGTTCACTCTTTGAATTACCTGGACGCTTTGGAAGTGAAATAGCCTTAAGCGACCTTCGGCCTCTACCCGCTTTATTGTTATTGGAGGTGAAAAGTTTTATTCGTCCCTACGGAATTTCGCTTTTTAGTCCTGGTAGCCTCCAGCAGCTTTCTCAAGAGCTTACTACCAACAAAAACTCACCTTTTGGCTGGGAAAGTGCCGCGTTCGCCCAAGCCTATGGTGATATGAGTGATCTCTTGCAGCATACTTCTGGTAACAACTTGTTGAATCCAGATCAGCTCAATACACTTCAAGCTGCTGCTGAAGAAGTGATGAAGAAAGCTCCAGAGGAATTGCGTGGAAGCTTTTTGGCCGAACTCTCTGGTGATAAAGAAGGTAGGTTTAAAGAGTTTTTGAAAACCAATGATGAAACAAGCCTCACGGCTTTGAATACTGCACTTATCCCTTTTGAAAATGCAAGCCCGCGTGAATTATACCGGCTAGCTTTGGCAAAAGCTTTTGCACAGGCACTTTCTGCCAATGTGTGGAGAGACATTGCTAACAACTATCTCAATGGCGAAAAAGGCAAAGCGATGTCCTTGCTTATTGCCGGCGAAGCTGAAGTCCATCGCGTGCTTACAGAAGAACTTCATTTTCCAACTGATAAGCAAGTGGAAGATGTAACGAAGAAGTTTATGAAAGATGGTCTCACGTTGAAGAAGAAGGATGGTGATCTGAAGGAAGGTGAAGAGCGAACAGTTACCCTGAAGCGTGTAAAAGAGGAATATATTAAGGTTTTAAAAACGCTGTTTCCTCAAGCAAGTATTGAACAGATGTGGAACGATGCTGATGGAAGTAAAGATATCACAGCAAGGGTTAACGCTCTTGATAAAATGCTTGCCAGCAACCCTCTTTTGTTAAAGAGAGGAAGGGGTGCGCCTGAAGAGAAAAAAGCTCAAATTGCTCAAATGAAAAGCCTCTTCCAAAAG